>CAZAYE010000335.1:362-2113 GCA_964489255.1 uncultured Enterobacteriaceae bacterium | reverse complement strand
CACTGGGCGGTTTTCCTGCTTCGCCTGGGTTTCGGTGAGGCCGCACCAGGCGATCTCCGGATCGGTGAACACCACAGCGGGTATTGCCTGGGGCTCGAAGACGACCCGATGTCCGGCAATGGCTTCTGCCGCAGTGCGGCCTTCGTGAGAGGCTTTGTGGGCCAGCATCGGCTCGCCGGCGATGTCTCCAATGGCGTATATTGTCGGCTCAGCGGTCCGGCGCTGGGCATCGACTTGCACAAAGCCGCGCTGGTCAATTTTGACCTGGGTATTTTCTAAGCCCAGACCACTGGAGATAGGTTTTCGACCCACGGAAACCAGGACCTTCTCAAACACCTGCTCTGGTTTGTCGAGATCAGCTCCGGCCAATTTGACTCTGATGCCATTTTTCTCTTCTTTCATCTCCACTACTGTGGTGTCGAGCATGATGGCAGGAAAAATCTTCTCCATGCGCTTGGAGAGAATAGAAACCAGGTCGCGGTCTACGCCCGGCAGTAAGCCTGAGGTCATTTCCACCACCGAAACCTGGGTTCCCAGGGCGGCATACACTGTCCCCAGCTCCAGGCCGATGTAGCCGCCACCAATGACCAGCAGGGTTTTGGGAATGTCAGGCAGTTCCAGGGCGGTGGTGGAGTCTAAGACTCGGGGGGTTTGGAGTGAGAGACTGGGAATAGTCGCCGGCTGGGATCCGGTGGCTAGTATGGCGTAGTGGAATTGAAGACGTTCTTCTCCCCCCTGATTTTTTTGAATCTGCAGCGTCCTGGCATCCAGAAAACTGGCCCGCCCCTGGATGAATCTGACATTGCGCTGTTTAGAGAGTTGCCCCAGCCCTCCAGTGAGTTTCTGCACCACACTGTTCTTCCACTCCCGCAGCTTGTCAATGTCGATCTTGGGCTGGGAGAGTGTGATTCCCCAGTGGGCAGCTTCGCGGAATTCTGTGAGCACCCTGGCCACGTGGAGCAAGGCTTTAGATGGAATGCAGCCCCGGTAGAGACAGACCCCCCCTGGGTTCGGCTCTAGATCTATGAGAGTTACCTGTTTACCCAGATCAGCCGCGAGAAAAGCCGCGGCGTAGCCGCCTGGGCCGCCCCCAATCACTACCAGTTCTGTGGTGTTTGTTGTCTCAGTGATGATAGAGCTCCTTTCTAGTGTCTCATCCCTCTAAAGCCAGGAGGAAAGGTTCTTGCAGAGCCTCCACTACCCAGCGGAGAAAGCGGGCGGCATCCGCGCCGTCAATTAAGCGGTGATCATAGGAGAGGGAAAGCGGCAGCATGAGGCGTGGCTCAAATTTCCCATTAATGAAAACAGGTTGCCTGCTGGCGCGGGCTATGCCCAAAATGGCCACTTCCGGGGCATTGACAATGGGGGAAAAATTAGTCCCCCCAATGCCTCCTAGGTTGGTGATGGTAAACGTGCCGCCCTGCATCTCCTCCAGGGTGATTTTCTTCCCGCGGGCCTTTTCTGCCAGCTGGGTGAGTTCCACAGACAGCTCCAGAATGCTCTTCTTGTCCACATCCCGGATGACCGGAACCAGGAGCCCGCGATCAGTATCTACTGCCACACCAATGTGGTAGTACTTCTTGTAGACAATTTCGTTTTTGGCAATATCCAGGCTGGCGTTGAACTTGGGAAAGCTCTTCAGAGCAGAGGCGATCACTTTGAGGACAATGGCGGTCACCGTCAGTTTGCCGCCGGCAGCTTCGGCCTTTTTGCCAAAGTGCTGGCGCAGTTCTTCCAGATCTGTGATATCC
>CAZAYE010000335.1:0-352 GCA_964489255.1 uncultured Enterobacteriaceae bacterium | reverse complement strand
GACCTGCGGAATCTGACCCCAGGCCAGGCTCATGTGTTCCGCCGTCTTGCGGCGTATGTTGGTCATTCCCTCGCGCTCTACCTCTCCCCATTGGGTGAAATCCGGAAGAGGCGCAGGCGCGGCTTGGCCGGCAGGCTTTAATTCCTCTGCCTGGGAGATGATCCAGCGGGCATAGTTTTTGACGTCCTCTACTGAAATCCGAGCGGTAGGGCCAGAACCGGGAATCTGGTTAATGTCAACACCAAGTTCCCGCGCCAGTCTGCGCACCGCAGGAGCGGCTGGTGCCACCTTTTGAGGTCCAGGCTCAGGGGCAGCCTGAGGTGCTCTACCAGAGTCAGTGACTTCACCCGGT
>CAZAYE010000334.1:4750-4962 GCA_964489255.1 uncultured Enterobacteriaceae bacterium | reverse complement strand
GTGTGCGAAAAGTGCGGGGTAGAGGTCATTCAATCGAAGGTCCGTCGGGAGCGGATGGGGCACATTGACCTGGCGAGTCCGGTCGCACACATTTGGTTTCTCAAAAGCTTGCCGAGTCGTATCGGCACGCTCTTGGACGTGACTTTGAAGGAGCTTGAGCGTGTCCTCTATTTCGAGTCCTACGTCGTGACTGACCCAGGTCAGACTGCATT
>CAZAYE010000334.1:0-4740 GCA_964489255.1 uncultured Enterobacteriaceae bacterium | reverse complement strand
GAATGGATGATCCTCTCCGTGATCCCGGTCATTCCGCCAGACCTTCGTCCCCTTGTGCCCCTTGACGGTGGCCGTTTTGCCACTTCAGACCTCAACGATCTCTATCGTCGTGTCATTAACCGCAACAACCGTCTCAAGCGCCTGATTGAACTGAGCGCTCCCGATATCATCATCCGCAACGAAAAGCGGATGCTCCAAGAAGCGGTAGATGCGTTGTTTGACAACGGACGACGCGGCCGTCCTCTGGCAGGCCCCAACAAGCGTCCGCTCAAATCCTTATCTGACATGCTGAAAGGTAAGGGAGGACGGTTCCGTCAGAATTTGCTAGGGAAACGAGTCGATTATTCCGGACGCTCGGTGATTGTGATTGGACCGGAGCTTCGCTTGCATCAATGCGGCTTGCCCAAACATATGGCGCTCGAACTCTTTAAGCCGTTTATTTACAACAAATTGGAAGAGCGGGGGTACACCACTACCATCAAAAGCGCCAAGAAGATGGTGGAAAAGGAGCGGCCGGAGGTTTGGGACATCCTGGCCGAAGTCATTCGCGAGCATCCAGTCTTGCTGAATCGCGCCCCGACGCTCCACCGCCTAGGGATTCAGGCTTTTGAGCCGATTCTCATTGAGGGCAAGGCAATCCAGTTGCACCCGCTCGTGTGCATGGCTTATAACGCCGACTTCGATGGTGACCAGATGGCGGTGCATATTCCCCTCTCGGTTGAAGCCCAGGTCGAAGCGCGGGCTCTGATGATGTCCACGAATAACATCTTGTCCCCAGCCCATGGGAAGGCGATTATTGGCCCGACCCAGGATATCGTTCTCGGGCTTTATGCTATGACTCGTGAACGGCCAGGCGCTTTGGGAGAAGGGAAAGTCTTCAGCAGCCCTGACGAAGTGCGCATCGCTTATGATCAAGGAGCGGTCCACTTGCAGGCGCGGATTAAAGCCCGTATCGACGGGTCTCTGGTTGACACAACAGTTGGACGGGTCCTGCTCTATGAAATTGTTCCCCGTCCAGAGATTCCATTCTCCGAAGTCAACCGGGTGATGAAGAAAAAAGAACTCAGCGCCCTGATTGACATTGCCTATCGGAAAGCAGGGAACAAAGCGACAGTCATTTTTGCAGATCGCCTGAAGGATCTGGGGTTCGAATACGCGACTAAGGCAGGGATCTCAATTGGCGTGCAGGATATGGCGATCCCTGCAGCGAAAGAGAAATTCCTGACTGAAGCGAGACGCACCCTGCAAGAGATTCAGGACCAATATACCAAAGGGCTCATCACTGATGGTGAACGTCACAATAAAGTTGTGGATACTTGGGCTGCGGTGACGGACGAAGTCGCGAATGAAATGTTTAATGGCTTACGCGAAAGCCGAGGAGGTTTTAGCCCCATCTATATGATGGCGGACTCTGGGGCTCGTGGGAGTGCTCAGCAAATCCGTCAGCTCGCGGGCATGCGTGGTCTGATGGCAAAACCGTCTGGAGAAATCATTGAAACTCCCATTACGGCCAATTTCCGTGAGGGCCTCTCAGTATTGCAGTACTTTATTTCGACCCATGGTGCCCGTAAGGGGTTGGCTGACACCGCGCTTAAAACCGCAAATTCTGGGTACCTGACACGACGATTAGTGGATGTCGCCCAGGACTCGATCATCAGTGAGGAGGACTGTGGTACCTTAGATGGAATCGAGATGACTCCACTAGTGGAAGGAGGAGAGATTATCGAGGGATTGGGTGAACGAGTCCTGGGACGTGTGACCCTCGAGGATATTCGTGATCCTTTCACCAACGACGTGCTGGTTCATGCGAACGAAGAAATCGATGAGGAACGTGTGGCGCTGATTGAAGAAGCTGGTCTGGAACGCGTCAGGATCCGTTCTGCTCTCACCTGCCAGGCACGGCGTGGTATCTGCGTCCGTTGCTACGGGCGAGATTTAGCGCGAGGCCAAATGGGGAACATGGGTGAGGCTGTAGGGATTATTGCTGCCCAGTCGATCGGTGAGCCTGGAACCCAGTTGACCATGCGGACCTTTCACATCGGCGGAGCGGCGAGCCGTCGTGCTGAACAAACTACCCTGGCAGCACGGAACGACGGGCTATTGCGTTTCATTAACTTGAAGACTGTCGTCAATCGCGACGGCGACCTGGTGGTCATGAATCGCAATGGAGAGGTGGCAATAATCGAGATTCCCGAACCCGGCCGCGAGCGTGAGCGCGAACGTTATCCGATCGTCTACGGCGCCAAGCTCAAGAAGAAAGACGGTGCTCGGGTGAAGGCGGGAGACCTCATCGCCGAATGGGATCCGTACACCGTGCCGATCCTGACCGAGGTCGGTGGAGAGATCAAGTTTGGGGACATAGACGAAAGGACTATGCAGTCGAAAGTCGATGAACGCACGGGCCTTTCTACCAGAGTCATTATCGACTATCGTGACCCGAACGTCCGTCCCCGGATCTCGATTAAAGACACCCACGGAAAGACCCTCAAGTTACCTAGCGGCTTGGATGCTCGTTATCTCTTACCCGTAGGTGCCCACATCAACGTTGCTGAGGGGCAGCGTGTGGAAGCTGGCGATGTGGTGGCGAAGATTCCACGGGAAACGACCAAGACCAAAGATATTACTGGCGGTTTGCCTCGAGTTGCCGAGTTGTTCGAAGCTCGCAAACCCAAAGAATTCGCGGTGATTAGTGAAATCGAGGGAACGGTATCCTTTGGTAAGGATACGAAAGGCAAACGCAAGGTAGTGATCACCCCTGAAGTTGGAGAACCTCGAGAGTACCTTATTCCTCGGGGCAAGCATATCAGCGTGCGCGAGGGTGACCATGTGCGTGCTGGTGAGCCATTGATGGATGGTTCCTCAAATCCGCACGACATTCTGGGGGTGTTGGGGGAGAAAGAACTGGCGAAGTCGTTGGTGGATTCGGTTCAGGAAATCTACCGCCTCCAAGGGGTCCGTATTCATGACAAGCATATCGAGGTGATCGTCCGCCAGATGATGCGTCGGGTGACGGTGACCGAGGTTGGCGATTCTGATTTCCTGATCGGCGAGCAGGTGGAAAAATGGCGCTTTCAAGAAGAAACTGAGAAGGTGCTCACGCGGGGAGGAAAACCGCCGGAAGCAAAATCGCTGCTGATGGGGATCACCAAGGCGAGTTTGTCGACCGATAGCTTTATTTCTGCGGCATCGTTCCAAGAAACGACAAAAGTGTTGACCGAGGCAGCGATCCACGGCAAGGTCGACCTCCTGTTAGGGCTTAAGGAAAACGTCATCATGGGACGCTTAATCCCTGCCGGCACGGGGACGCCGAGTTACGGTCAGTTAGAAGTGGGAGCCCCAGAGGCTAAGCCTGAAGAGCATGCCGTATTGTCTCAAGCGACCGGGGCCTAACCGATAGAGGAAAAGCGATGCCAACGATTCAGCAACTTATTCGTCAGGGCAGAGAACGGCAGAAACGTAAGTTGACTGCTCCAGCTTTACAAGCCTGCCCACAACGACGCGGCGTGTGCACGCGCGTTTATACGACCACCCCGAAGAAACCAAACTCGGCATTGCGCAAAGTCGCGCGGGTGCGGTTGACTAATGGGATCGAAGTCACTGCCTATATCCCGGGAATTGGACATAATCTACAAGAACACTCGGTAGTGTTGATTCGAGGCGGACGTGTAAAAGATCTGCCTGGAGTGCGCTATCACATCGTGCGTGGTACACTTGACTCTATAGGGGTGCAGGAGCGCAAACAGGGACGGTCCAAGTATGGCACGAAGAGACCTAAGTAAAAGAGGATCAGGAGGAGAGCGGTATGCCACGTAAGGGACCAGCCGCGAAAAGGGAGGTTCTTCCCGACCCGAAACACCGAGAGCTTGCGGTGACGAAGTTCATCAACATGATGATGCAGGATGGAAAAAAAGGAGTGGCGGAGAAGATCCTCTACGGGGCAATGAATCTCATTCAGCAGCGGAGTGGCCAGAACTCGTTGGAAATCTTCAAGCAAGCACTCGAACATGTGAAGCCGATCGTTGAAGTCCGTTCTCGGCGTGTAGGTGGGGCTACCTACCAGGTTCCAGTCGAGGTGCGACCAACCAGACGCAACTCTCTAGCAATGCGCTGGATCGTCCAGTCCGCTCGGCAACGGCCGGAAAAGGGAATGCGGGAGAAGCTGGCTGGCGAGCTCTTCGAAGCCTCGCAGAACCGAGGGGGTGCGGTAAAAAAGCGCGATGATACCCATCGGATGGCCGAGGCCAACAAAGCGTTTGCTCATTATCGCTGGTAAAGGGATCACTCATATCCAGTTGACTCTTCTGAAATAGCCTTTACAATTGCGGCTCCCCAGAGGTCGCAGGAAGCGACAATACGAGCCGTTTTTCAAAGAAACGGGAAGACCAAGGTGTCCTTCTCCAGGGACACCTTTTTACTGACTTTACGCAGAAGGAGCGACGACGATGGCGAAGGCGCGGTTTGAGCGGAAGAAGCCGCATGTCAACGTGGGGACGATTGGGCATATCGATCATGGCAAGACGACGTTGACGGCGGCGATCACCAAGGTGTTAGCCCAGCGTAAGCTGGCCAGTTTTATTCCGTTTGATCAGATTGACAAGGCGCCGGAGGAGCGGGAGCGGGGGATCACGATCAACACGGCCCATGTGGAGTATGAGACCGACAAGCGCCACTATGCCCATGTGGATTGTCCGGGGCATGCGGACTACATCAAGAACATGATTACGGGGGCGGCGCAGATGG
>CAZAYE010000333.1:0-4966 GCA_964489255.1 uncultured Enterobacteriaceae bacterium | reverse complement strand
TGACGATGAGCGGTAAGAGGCGCCGACGCCCTTGCGGCACCTTCACATCAATAAATATATCATGTACTTTTTTAGAACCATGCAAGCCAAGAGGCCGAATCCGATCTCCAGGCCGGAAGTTCCGAACTCCGAGAGCAGTAGGCAATGCTGCCGCGTCAAAAATCGCCTGCCAGGGATGCACCGCACGCACGCTGGCGAGCGACCCACGCCAAGAGCATGGAGCGGTCATGGCGACGCGCCAGCCACCCTCTGGAATAAGGATCTCTTGTCCAGGAGACAAAGTATAATAGTAGGAAGACGCGGGCTTCCTTGCCAGCTGCGGCTCCAAGAGCAAGCGGCTTCCTTCGCGCCTCACCGAAACTTTCCCGGGGATCTCGACTTGTCCCTTAATACGGCCCGTACTCAACTCGCAGAGGCTTTTTAAATGGTGAAACCCTAGGCTGCACACTGGCCGGGTTTGTTCGAGCCACTGGCGCAGGATACGCGCCTGCAGGGCGAGAGGCTCGTCAGCTAGCTGTTCGAGAGAAAGCACCAGCGGGCCCTCTTGCACCCGGTCGCGAGCCGCAGTCGTGAGCGATTCGAGCCATTCCTCCTCCGCCCGAAACGTTTCTGCAATCGCTGCCAGATGATGCCGCACTTGAGGAGAAAATTCTCTCTCCAAAAGAGGAAGAAGGACATGGCGAATCTTATTGCGGGTGTAGTGTAAATCGGCATTGCTGGTGTCGATCGCGTATGGCAGGCACTGCTCGGTCAGGTACACCATGACCTCCTGTCGCGTACAGGCAAGCAGCGGGCGGATGATCCAGCCGTCGCGGGTCGGCGGGATTCCGGCCAGTCCACGTCTCGCGCTCCCGCGCAGCAAGCGAAACAGCACGGTTTCGGCTTGGTCATCCAAGGTGTGAGCAAGGGCAACGGCATCCAGACCATAACGCTCGCGGGCAGCTTGAAAAAACCGGTATCGCTCGGTTCGCGCCCAGGTTTCCGTCCCACTGCGTACCCGTGAGGGGGCAAAGGTCTTGGTCACACAAGGCACCTGCCAACTTTGGCAGAGCGATTCGACTAACCGTTGCTCTTGATCGGCCTCCGGGCGCAAAGCGTGGTTGACATGCAGGACGGTCAGACGCAGCTCACGCCTGGGGGTGAGCATGACTAATGTCCTGAGCAAAGCGACAGAGTCAGGACCACCCGAGACTGCCACTCCAACCTTGCGCACCGGAGGCAAGCGATCGAGGGCGGCACTGACTTTTGCTAGCAACCCTTTTGGGGGCATATCTTTCTCGTGGGAGACATTTTATCCTGAGAACTTGCCCAGAGCAGCAAAGCTTGGCATGATGTCGAGTCATGCGAAAAATACTGTGCTCCTGCTTGGTTTTGTTCCTGCTGGCTCTGAACCGGGAGGTCTATCCGCAGGAAGGGAGTTCACCCTGGGCAGGTGGACCACCATCTGCGGAACTGATGAAGTTGCTAGAGGAGCTGAACCAACAGTACGGTCCGGATACAGTAACGCTCGTGAGCTGGCTCCTCGACGCTGCCACTCGGAGCGGGTCAGTGTTGACTGCTTCCGTGCAGGTTAATGGCAACGAGACCCGGGGAGACACACAGTTTCTTGTGTTTCAAGTTGATACCGGCCTCATCTTCAATACGCAGACAATAGACCAAAATGGCCGACTCGCTGTTCTCTGGGAAAAGATTCTCACCAGGGCATTGGTTCACCTTGAGACCGTGCAATTTCCCACGGACGGGGTAGTGGTTGATCTCCTCTACCACGTGAAAGCTTTCCCCGAAACCGACGAGCTTTCTGAACACGTCGATGAGCCAGGTCTTAGCGAAGAAGCGAAGTTTTACTTTTATAAAGACCCATTGCGAGCTTTCCTGAGCAAAAAACTCTCACCCCAGGCGCTGCTCACCCGCTCTCAAGTGTTCGTCAACAACTCTTCTGTCACCTTGACTTTGCCGGATAGTGCAGCCCATGCCAACAGTTCAGACAAAAACGGCAGCGCCGGCCATCCCTGAAAAGACCATCAGGTCTTAGAACCGCGGATGAACACTGCGACGGTCGAGATAATGCTAATGGCAATAGCCGTCCCCGCAAGAATGCGCATGAAGATTGCTAAGGGGTCCATAGAAGAAATCCTCCTCTGCCGCGGTAGGAGATGAGTAGCGGCGGGCGGAGTCGAACCGCCGACCTAGGGATTATGAGACTACTCCACCCCCGCGTAAATACTGATTTTTCTCAGGTCTTGCAAGGCCGTACATTATCATGCACGCACCAATCCGCAACCTATCCGCAACCAGACAGATTGTGACACAGGGCATCGAGGCCGATACGGTTAGCTGATGCCCTGAGCTCTTCTCTGCTCTTCCGTTCCTTATCGCCTGAGTATCCGCCTTCGCTAGTGACAGCAGGGCCCAAATCTTGCCATTCCCGCCGAGCGCACCAGGTCATGCTGTGGGCTGCCGGCTTCGCTACGGCAGTGACGCTACAGCAAGCACTGAACCCCGCTCACTGCTCACTCTTGCTAGCGAAAGTGCCGATTTTTTGGGGGCGGTCGTCCAGGTCGCGAAGACCAGGGTCCTCGATTGAGCCCCAATCTGGGAGTGTTGGTCCATTGAGGAGGAGCAAAGTGCTTGCTGGCCTGAATCCCTTTCCCTTGACTTCCGCACGGCAGGAGGGGTAGGAAGGCAAAGATGTAGGGAGGCTGGCAGCGTTAAAGGAGTATGGATCTCACTTTTTGGAATGTTGGACAGCGGTGCGCGAAAGTAGACCTCACAGAGGCTAAGCCGATCGTGAATCTCTCAGACGTGGCGTTTATTACGCCCTTTGCGCTGATGTATCTGGGGATGTTTCTCCGCCACTTCAATGCTCAAGGGAAAAGCTTTTTAGTGCGCGTTCCCCGCAGAAAAACTGTTAAAGACCACTTTGCTCGGCAACAGTTTTGGGAGCGGTTCAATTTTAATGCAGAGGTAGTGGCGGCCGAGGGCGCCCGGTGGCGGCCCACGTTGACGTCACTCAATGATATTGTTGATCTTGACAGAGGCATACCGAATCTTGCCGAAGAATTGGCGTATCGCGTCACTCAGGTTCTCTTTGTGAATACTGGGGGATTATCGCGGACTACGATAGAAGAAGTCGTAGCAGAACTGATCCAAAATTTTGTTGATCATGCCGGGAAACGAGTAGCCGCATTTATGGTGCAGTACTATCCCAAAATTCAAACGTGCTCGATCGCGATTGGAGACTGTGGGCGTGGGATCCGTGCGAGCTTGTCCGCATCGCCAAAGTATGCCAATCTCCTTGCGCGTCCTCATAGAGAAGCAGTGATGACAGCGTTTCAGTATGGGGTCAGCGCGAAATCGGTAGGAGGAGCTGGGTTTTCCACCATCTTAGAAGGGGTTGAGGCACTGGATGGAGAACTGCGACTCGCAACCGGCGATGATTACGTCATAGCGAACAAGGGAAGATTTCGGGCCGGGCCAATGGGGTTTTCTTTGCCCGGTGTTCAGATAGAATTGATCTTCCGGGCCCCTAGCGCCTGGTAAGGAGCGAATCATGGAGGCTAGTGTTCATATCTCAAAGCTGACTCCATCGACGCTCACACGCCCCCGAGGGGAGGCGGCAGGTAGGAAGATGGCAGCCTATGTACAGGAGGCTGGGGCTGTCGAGCTCGATTTAAAAGAAACTTCACCGTCGTTGTCCTTTTTGGACGGGTTCGTCCTCACGTTGCAAGAGGAGCACGTTCTCCATCTTGTTACCTTCATCTCGGCGGACCCAGTGGTGCATAGTCGATTATCTCGCATTGCTGGTGGGCGGGATGTGACCATTTATATGCGCCCTGGCGAGGCTCACCCCAAAGCGCAGGTCGTGCCGATGCTGAGTTTTGAACTTGACCAGCATCTTGAGCAGACGCGCGCACACTCCCAGTTTGCCCAGATCTAACCGGACACGTGTATAGTGTCCGACTATCCTACCCTAGAAAACCACCTCAGCCGGTAGCGCGTTAACACCGACCGGCTGAGCATGACACTTACTCTTCCCGCCGGCGTTCTCTTGCGATGTTCCAGGCTGCGACCCGCGCGCGGAGGAGCCGTTCCAGTTTTGCCCGGGCGTGCTCTCGCTACTGGAGTGCGAGCCGCAAGAGTGCCTCCATCTGAGGCAGGAAGAAGAAACTGCTAGCGATTGGCATCCGCATCGGCAAAAAGCAGCGATCGTCAATCCGGCATAAATCGCCCATGCCCGCCAAGCGCCCCAAGCTTCCCCGCCTCCCACACGCGCGACTGGCAGCATACCTCACGGAAGCATCCTTGTTGTGAAGGAGTGAGGTAGACGCGAAGACGCAGTGAAGGTAGACTAGCCCCAAGTTAAGAGGGATAGGCTGCGCTTGGCCGGCGTAGCTGACACGGAAGGTAACTTTCCTGCCTTCCTTCCCTCTTCTCTCAAAACGGAAGCCTGAAAGGAAAGCAGGCAGTGAAGAAATCAGCTCGTACGCAGTCCATTAGCGATCCCCCACCGCTGGCTTTTGACTCTCCCCTTACGCCTCTTTCCCCAGCTCGCAGAAAAAGAAGAAAGAAATCTTCATCCAACCCTCGCCAGGGACTAAAAGCTTACCGTGCTCGAGTGGTTGCCACGCTGAAAGCGACGGTTGCTCAACATGCTTTGATAGTTGGTCCCTCTCTTGCGACTCCTTTTCTGCTCCGTGTACTGCGTCGTGCAGAAAAAGCGGGCACCACCGCTGACCCTCCTGCAATTGACTCTCGGCATTTGACTGAGAAGCATGGAGTTGCCTTGATCGACGCAAGGAAAGAAAGTCTAGAGTCGCTAATACACGGGGACACAAAACCATTCCTTACCCACCTTGAACGCTTTGGCCCTTTGCTTTTTGTCGCTCCCGCGGGAGTACACCCGCTTTTTTGGCACTGGCTGGAACTCTGGGCAGAGGCAATCGCGGAAGATCCCGAGGCGAGAGAG
>CAZAYE010000332.1:0-4966 GCA_964489255.1 uncultured Enterobacteriaceae bacterium | reverse complement strand
CTTTATCCACGATGTCTTGAACATTGCCTGTCCACGATGTCTTGAATACTGACAACTATCAGCTTCTCCCCCAAAAACAGGGCTTCTGTACCCTTCGCTCTGTTACCCGACCGCTACAAAAGGTGCCGTCGTCATACTGTTTCACGGTAACCGCTACT
Organism: uncultured Enterobacteriaceae bacterium; assembly: GCA_964489255.1. Taxonomy (GTDB): domain Bacteria; phylum Desulfobacterota; class Binatia; order Bin18; family Bin18; genus CAZAYE01. Next base: position 4,808 of record CAZAYE010000332.1, on the reverse strand, counting down.
TAATCACCCCTGTTTGCAACAACCGCTCCATCTCCACATCACTTATTCCCAGTTCCTGCAACACCTCGCGGGTATGTTGTCCGAGCGTAGGAGGAGCCGAACGGACCGCACCTGGCGTTTTCTTGAGCTTCACTGGGATACCGCCGACTTTGAGTTTGCCGACCCGGGCGTGGTTGACCTCTACTGCCATCTGGTTGTGCTGTACTTGGGGATCGGCAAACGTCTGCTCGTAGGTGTTGACCAGCGCGGCCATCACATCAGCCGCGATCAAGCGGCGCATCATCTCGTCCGAGTCTTTCTGCGAAAAGGCGGCTTGAATCTCTGCGTTTAACTCAGATTCGTGAGCCAGCCGATCGTCTACCGTCAGGAAGCGTGGGTCGGTGGTGAGATCTTCCCGTTCAATCGCTTTGCAAATATTGGAGAAAAACTTGTTGTTAAACGAAGCAATTTGAATGTCGCGTCCATCACGGCACGTGAAGGTGCCATACGGGGCATAGAACGCACTGGCGTTGCCAACGCGCGGCTGGACATAGTTGCACAGGAAGAACTGCCCGACCTGCGAGGGTTGCACATGAATGAGTCCGTCCACCAAACAGACTTCAATCTGCTGACCGATGCCTTGCTGTTCGCGCACCCATAGGCCAACCATGGCCGAGAACGCCACCAGATTGGCACAGGGTGCATCGGCGATCGCCGGTCCAGCCTTGAGCGGCTTACCGCCTTTATCGCCCGTGACACTCATAAACCCGGTTAATGCTTGAGCGAGAGGGTCGATGCCTGGTCGTCCAGCGTAGGGGCCATCCTGACCAAAGGCGCTGACCGAGATGCAGATGATTTTGGGATTGTATTTGCAGTTTTCTTCGTAGGTAATGCCAAGCTTGGCCTTAGCCTGGGGCCGCAGGTTGTCAACGATAATATCTGCGGTTCGTACCAGCCGAAAATACAGCTCCTTACCTTCAGGCTTAGTAAGGTCGAGCACAATACTACGTTTGTTACGGTTGATGCCGACATAGAAGCCGCTATCATTGTCCACCTTGACTCCGATAGCGCGCGATTCGTCACCATACGGCGGCTCGATCTTGACCACGTCTGCGCCCATGTCGCCCAACATCGTAGCGCCGTAGGGTCCGGCCAGCATACTGGCGATATCGAGTACGCGAATCCCTGCAAGCGGTAGTGCCATAATTATACCCTCCTTCGCTTCCCGGAGACGCTAGCATATCATCCGAAAAATGCCAAAGAGACGGGGGATGGTGATAGCCATTGGTAGGTTGGGCAAAAGCGCAGCGTTGCCCAACAAGCATAAGACGTTGGCGTTGGGCTTCGTAGGCTCAGCCCACCACGAGTCTGGATTCGTGGATAAGAAGGACGCTTCCAGATGCCGAAGCGTCCGGAATATTCATTGTGCTAAAAGACGATTAGACGTTTGCCACCAGTCCCAGAATACCGTCCACGACCGGCTGGTGGTTGGGAACCTCTAGTTCCCATTGTTCGTTGATAGGCAGCGAGGGGATGCGCAGGAGATCCGTGTACAAGAACGGCTTCGGGAGGGGCTCTTCAGTTGGGAAGGACGCTTGTGGATCCAACAGGGTCCGAATGTTTTCCACGACCTTCCGGCAACAGGAACTCGCGCTCGCAATCAGTATTGAGGGGTCATGCTGTCGTAAGGAATTCAACTCTTCCAGGACGGCTTCTTGACGGCTCCTCACCTCTTGCCGTAACTGTTCAGCCTGTTCCCGGACCGCCCCCTTTCCCGGATTTTGATCGGGACGAGCTTCCTGTAGATCAATCCAGCGACGGACGAATCCTACAGCTTCGCGCACCTGTGCGCGAATTGGATCGAGGGCCCGGGTGGGAATGTCTTCTCCTAAGAGTCTCCCTAGTAATTTCCGATCGGTATATTCCACTTCTCGCTTGAGCTGGGCATCGTCTGACAACTGCTCAACAGATCGCTTGGCCACCTGCAATTTGCTCGCGTCGTTTTGCCTAATCGGTTGAAGCAGTGAATGAATCAGGCCTTTCGGCTCCTGCCATCTTCGCCATACTTTGGTTGCCGGAGGAAACACCATTGTTGTGCGTGCAGCTCTGGCATTCCAGAGTTCTACCGCCTGCTTGAGTGCATCCAGGTCCGCTTGCCACGCAGCCTGCCCTCTCCCTTTCTTGAGAAGGTTGGGATCAAGCGGTTCGTGCTTGTCCCCGTACTCAGCGATCAAATGGCAGTAGGTAGAGAATTGGGACAGTCCTGCTTCCATCGACAGCTTATGGAGAAGGGTCGAAGCGCCAGTATTGGGCGCGAGCAACGCAGGTTGCAAAGTTGCTGCGGCAATCAGGAGCTTGATCGCAGTATTCCATTCTTTATGACTAGTAGCGAAACACTCCGCAGTAAACTTCCTAAAGTCTTCCTCAAGCAAGCGGGCAATTTCCCCATTCGCATGACGAACATTCCGACCGAGCACGACCGGGCGCATCAACCAGGAAGGCAAGCACGGCTGTAAATCCGGGTAGAGGGTTTCAAGAGAACGCGAGAGATGGAAGGCGAGAGTGACCTTTTCCTCATAAATTAGCCGCCACATCAGATCCCGTAAGATAATAGGACGCTCTTCATAGGCACTGCCTAAGACGGCCGTGGCAATCTCTTGAGCCGCTGTGTTAGGCCCAAAACAGTAGAGCGAGGGCTGCGTTTCTGTTTCATCCACCTGGGGTTTTTCTTCCTCCTGAGGAGATGCCGGTAATTCTTCTGTCGTCTCTTCGGGCGTGAGAGCAAACGGCGCAGCCGCGCCATTGACCGCGCCGTTTGGCAATACCGGATTTTCGCGGGTTGGTGTGGCAGCGCCGTTCTGCCCCTCCTGCTCTTCAGGGAGGTGAACATCTCCTGTAGCAGGTGGAGCAAGCGACGGTTCGAGCGAAGCGACGGGTGTCGTTTGGGGTTGTGCAACAAGGACTGCCGCCTCACTCTTTTCTCCCAATGCGGTCAAAGAAATCTCTCCTGACGATGCTGCCGCCGGGTAGGCATTGAAGCTTTCATACACGGCGGTTATCGGCGGCTGCGGGCTAGGAAGGGAAGTCGAGCGATATTCGACTGGAATGAGCAATCTTCCACGCAAAGCTGCCACTGCTAAAGATTTCCCAAATGTCTGCTCGATGACTTCTTGTAAGAGCGACCATTGGTCGTCATCCAGTTCTTCTTGCCCTTCAACGAGCGTTAACAGCTGCGCGAAAGGATGTTCTCCCTTAGCTAGTGCCTCCGCAGCAGGATGTAGATTCGGCCATGCAACCTCAGCAATGGCACTCCGCAACTCTTTGGCTCTTCCTTGACACTCCAGCAAGGGCGGAAACTCGCTTCCGTCTCGACGGATAATGGCAAGCACCCGATCCAGCGTCAGGAGGGCACCGTGGAGGAAGCCCTCAGCCGTAGTTTTCCTGTCCTCTGCTTCCACTACCCGCTGGAGCAAGGGGTGAAGGTCGCTCAGAGAAGTAAGCTCCGCAGGAACTGGAAGGGGTGTTACGAGCAAAGATTCAGCTAAGGCCAACACTCCGGCACATAGTTCGGTAAAATCCCGGCGAGCAGTAGTCAGTTCTGTCAGCAAGCTTGCAGACGGGGGCAAGCCGGGACTTTGCAAGGCGCTCGCGGCTTGCGAGAGCCGTACGCCAAGTTGAGAAAAACTAGCGGCAAGCGAGGTAAACTGTTGAAGCAAGCCTGACGCTGTAAGCTGTTGCATAGTGTTCTCCTCCCTGTCGTACCGGCCGCAGAGTAAGCCCAGTATCAGCAGTACACAGGCATTATCGGCAACTGTCGGAAAATTTTTATGGCGTGAGGCTCAGAATGACCAAAGGGTGGACGAAGGAAGAGGAGACGGTATGCGTAGTTCTTCTCACTCTACAAATCGCTGTTTGATCACGTTGCGTATCTGCTTCTCTTTGTCAGGGTTCTCACAACAGCTCCACCCACGCCTCCCCACGCGGGATAACCTCGCCAATAACCGCCGCCGCGAGGACCCCTTCTGCAAGCAGGTCACGGACGAGGCCCTCTCCCTCTCGTTCAGGCACAGCGATCACTAGTCCTCCCGAAGTTTGGGGATCAAAGGCCACCTCGTTTAAGTCCTGAGGGATGGAAGCGCCAACTTGCACTTTGTCGGCTAGGTACGTGCGGTTGCGTTTACACCCGCCGGTAATGTATCCCTCGCGCGCCAGGCGCAGAGCCCCAGGCAGGAGCGGCAATGCAGAAGCGTGCAGTCGCAGGGTTACTCCACTGCCCATCGCCATCTCACAGCTATGCCCCATCAAGCTGAAACCGGTAACATCTGTACATGCGTGAACCGTGAAGCGCAGCATCACCCGCGCAGCTGTGGCATTCAAGGTCGTCATAGAAGCCACCGCGGCCCCGTATTCCTCTTCGGTGAGGTGAGCTTTTTTGAGAGCGGTTGTCAGAATACCGGTGCCAAGCGGCTTGGTGAGGACCAGAACATCACCGACCTGTGCGCCGACATTGCGGACCACTCGGTGTGGGTCAATCACTCCAGTCACCGCCATCCCGTACTTAATTTCATCATCGGCCACAGAATGGCCACCGACGACCACCACACCGGCTTCGGTCGCCTTCTCCATTCCCCCGCGCAGGATCTCAGCCAGGATCTCTTTGTCGATGCCACTCTGAGGAAAACAGACAATATTCATGGCAGTCTTGGGCTCTCCCCCCATCGCATAGACATCGCTCAGGGAGTTCGCCGCCGAGACTTGGCCGTAAGTATAGGGGTCATCGACCACCGGCGTGAAGAAGTCCACGGTGTTGACAATAGCAAGGTCCTCAC
>CAZAYE010000331.1:1688-4978 GCA_964489255.1 uncultured Enterobacteriaceae bacterium | reverse complement strand
GGCAATGACTGGAGAAGCGAGCACTTCTTCTACCGTGCGCGGGGTCTGGAACTGAGCGTGCGGATTCAAGCTGCCGTGGGTGTGGTTCTTGGCCGCGATCTTAGCGAACTGTTCCTTGGTGGTGCCGTACTTCCGCATATGGTCGCGCGCAAACTCGGCATAGAAATCCATGAACATACTGCGCGACTTGCCCACGCCGCCAGCTTCGCCCTTCCCTTTCGTCGTAGCTTTCATCTTCTCCAGCGTCTGTTGCATCAGCTCGACATCGATGGCGCTGCCGATGGCGGCAAAGGAACGCTGTTTATCTTCGTGGTAGAGCTTCTCCATGCCAATCGCCATCACCATGTCGTACATGCCCGAGGCCACGTAGAGCCAGGCAAGGTGGAAGGCCGTCGCTGCACTGGCACAGGCGTTCTCGGTATTGATCACTGGGATGCCACCAATCCCCATCTCACGCAGGACCACCTGTCCGCGGATACACTCCTGGCCGGTGATCAGACCAGCCATGGCATTGCCGACGGCGACAGCTTCCAGGGCGTTCTGGTCTACGCCTGAACCATTGAGGGCATTTTCGACCGCCTCACGAGTGAGGTCCTTCATGCTGCGGTCGATATGTTTGGTGAAGCGGGTCATGCCCGCGCCAATAACGGCAACCTCTCTCATTGCTGGGTTCCTCCCCGGGATAACGTTGTTCCTATCTAAACCACATTCCCTCTTGTTCCGCAAGGCGAATTTCGCCAGTATGGGCTGCTGTGAACTTTGCCCTTGTTCCCGTCAAAGCTCTATCCTGGGGGAAAAGCCGCCTGTCTCCTCTCCTTTCTGAGTCGGCTCGGCAGGCAGTATCACAGGCGATGCTGGCTGACGTACTGACGAGTCTCCGGCAAGCGTCCACAGTAGACAGACTCGTTGCTGTCTCCTCAGAACCCTCTCTCCTAGAATTTGCCCGCCAACTCGGGGCATGTACTGTTGACGAGGGATATCCCCGCGGGATCAACGGCGCGGTGGAGATAGGAACAGAATTCTGCGTCCGCCAAGGAGCAACTGCCTTGCTCGTGCTCCTCGCCGACTTGCCATTGGTCACAGCAGAGGATGTTGATTTCCTCTTCCACCAGATAAGCGGTGAGCCCGAAGTCATCCTGGTTCCCTGCAAGGAAGGCGAAGGCACGAACGCTTTGCTGCGTGTGCCGCCACTCATCATGGCTCCTTGCTTCGGAGGGGGCCCGAGTCTTGAAAGGCATCTGGTCGCGGCTCGTCGTGCAGGGATTCCCTGCCGAGTCGTCGAGGTCCCACGCATTGCCTTTGACCTCGACTCGGTCGCAGACTTGGGGCGATTCTCTGCTCAACCAAGCAAGACTCACACCTATCGAGTCCTGCGGGAGTGTGGAGTATGCGCCGGGGTGACAAACAAGTAAAGAAAAGCGCGAAACGATCCAGCCGGCGGGATCTGGAGAAAACTCTCCAACAACTGCGCGCCTCGGAAGAGCACTACCGCAACCTCTTTGAGAATGCCAACGATGGGATCGCGACCGTCACTCTGGAGGGGGTTGTGACCGATGTGAACCAGGTGGCCGAGCGCCTGCTGGGCTGGTCCCGGGAAGAGATCATTGGTCAGCCCTACCAGCAATTTATCACCCCTGCTTCCGCTGCCCACACCCAGGAGCGCGTCCGCCGCGCTCTGGCCGGAGAGCAATTGCCCTCGGTTTTCGAGATCGAGGTCGTCCGCAAAGATGGGAGTGTAGTGCCGGTCGAAGCCCGCGCCCGTTTTATCCGCGATGCAGAGGGGAATATCACAGGCATTCAGGGGATCTACCGTGACCTCAGCGAGCGCAAGCAGGCGGAGGCACGTATCAAATTTCTGAATGAGGCGCTGTTTCAGGCGAACTGCGCGGTCATTGTCGTTGATATAGAAGGGCGCATCACCTACTGGAATCGGGGCGCGCGGCAATTGTACGGCTTTACTGCTGAGGAGGTCCACGGCCGGACCATAGAAGACGTGTTGCAGCCGCGCTGGCCGGAAGGAGAGGGGGCCGAGGCCGCTCGGCGCACGTTGGAATCCACAGGCGCGTGGCGGGGAGAGAATATTCACGTCAAGAGGAGCGGAGAAGAAATTTATGTAGAGTCATCGGTTACGCTGCTCCGGGATGACAACGATACCGTCGTTGGAACCCTTGTCGTCATTCGCGACATTAGCGAGCGCAAACGGGCAGAAGAAACGCTGCGCGAGTCTGAGAAACGCTTCTTTACAGTCTTCCATGCCAGCCCGCTCCCGATCAGTATCACTACCCTCACCGAGGGCCGCTACCTGGAGGCCAACGATAGCTTTTTGCGCTTCATTGAATATAGCCGGGAAGAGGTCCTCGGCCACACTTCCATCGAGCTGGGGTTGTGGGCGGATCCTGAGGATCGCGCAAGAATGATACAGATGCTGACTACAGACGAGCCGGCCCACGAGATGGAAATCAAGTTCCGCACAAAATCGGGCGAGATCCGCGATGCGCTGGCATCCAAAGAACTGATCGAGCTGAGCGGTGAACCGTATGTTCTGGCCATGCTGCGCGACATCACCGAACGCAAGCGGGCGGAGGAAGCGCTACGACGCAGTGAAGAGTATTTTCGCTCACTTGTCGAAAATGCTTATGAGGTCACGGCGGTTGTGAATGACGACGGCACTATACGCTACGTCACTCCCTCTGCTGAACACTTGCTAGGATATACACTGGAAGAATTGATCGGCACGAGTGTCTTTACGCTTGTGGATCCAGGCGACCTGTCGCATACGAAGGAGATCTTCACGCAGGTTATACAAAACCCCGGGGTATCAGTGTCGTCAGAGTTCCGTGGCCGCCACAAAGATGGTTCGCTACGTTTGATTGAGGCCATAGTCACTAACCGGCTCGACCATCCAGCAGTAAGAGGGATTGTTGCCAATGCTCGTGACATCACCACCCGCAAGCAAACGGAGGAGAAACTGCAGCACTATACCGACCAACTGCAGACCCTCTCGCACCGGCTGTTGGAGGTGCAAGAAAGCGAGCGCCGCGCCATCGCTCGCGAACTCCACGACGAGATCGGCCAAATCCTGGGCGGGTTCAAACTGACCTTGGAAGCGAGCCTGCGCCTGCCGGCGGACGCGGCCAGAGGGCGGTTGGCCGAAGCGCTGACGATGGCTAATGAGCTGATTGCGCGGGTGCGCAAGCTGTCACTCGATCTACGGCCGGCGGTGCTCGACGACCTGGGGTTAGTGCCCGCACTGACGTGGCTCTGCGAGCGCTATACTGCCCAGACCCAGG
>CAZAYE010000331.1:0-1678 GCA_964489255.1 uncultured Enterobacteriaceae bacterium | reverse complement strand
GGTGACGGTGACCTTCGACCATACGGGGGTAGCAAGACGCTTTCCGCCGGAAGTGGAAACGACCGTCTATCGCGTCGTGCAAGAGGCGCTCACTAACGCGGCCCTCCACGCGGGAGTCAGCGAGGTGACGGTCAGACTTCGGGCTGACCAGAACCAACTTGAGGTTGAGATCCAAGACCAGGGGACCGGCTTTGACCCGGACACCTCAGCGGCCACCGGTGTCGGGAGCGGTCTCGCCGGGATGCGCGAGCGGGCGGCCTTACTAGGAGGGCACCTCACCGTAGCGTCGGCCCCTGAAAGGGGCACGACAGTGCGGGCCCAATTGCCCTTGAGGAGCAGTGGCGGATGATCACCCTCGTGCTGGCTGATGACCACGAGATCATGCGCCAGGGGCTGCGTGCCCTGCTGGCATCGGAGCGGGAGTTTCACCTGATCGGCGAGGCCGGCGATGGCCTAGCAGCCGTGCGCTTGGTCGAGCGCTTGCAGCCCAATGTGCTGGTGCTCGACTTGAGTTTGCCGGGTCTGCACGGTCTGGAGGTGACGCGAGAAGTAAGGAAGCTCTCGCCGCAAACCCGTATTGTGATCCTTTCGATGCACGCCAATGAGGCGTACGTCCTGCAGGCCTTTACGGAATGGTGCATCAGGTTATGTGTTGAAAGATTGTGAAGCGGACATTCTCCTTCAGGCCATCCGCACCGTAGTCACGGGACGGCGCTATCTCTGCCCCCAACTGGCTGCCCGCGCTATTGACGTGTACGTAGAAAGCGTCCGAGATACTGTGGTAGATCAGTATGAGAGCTTAACGACACGTGAGCGCGCAGTGTTTCAGTTGATAGTCGAGGGGCACACCAATGCGCAAATCGCCAAACGGTTGTTCATCAGCCTCCGTACGGTCGAAACTCACCGCGCCTCTCTCAGGCGCAAGTTGGGTCTACGTACCCATGCCGCTTTAGTCTCCTACGCCTTGCGGCGGGGAATCCTGTCAAGCGAGTCAGCGTGAGGACATACCCCCTTGGTCTCAACGTAAGGGCGAAGGTGCCTCTCTGCTGGGTATTTGGCTCCTTCCCACCTCCTCCATCGATTTCGGTACCTTTTACTGCAGAATCCCGTAGTACTACGGATAGGAATATGAGGCCGCGGTCGTTGACCTGACGATGTCTTATTCCTACATCATTTATCGCCCTCCGTTTCCAGACTCGTTAGTACACTTTATGACGCGACCGTCCAAAGAGAGTGGGGTACGGTGGCTCAGACAGGCGACCTCGACCGCGCAACTCAAGTGCCATTACAAGGATGGGAACGACGGAAGGAGTTCGTCGGTTTCTCTGCCGAAGACGCGCGCTTGCTCAGTGAGTTGCACCCCGTCGCCGAGGCTTATGCGGACGAAGTCGTGGAGGAACTCTATCGCCACATCCTCCAGTCTGAGGAAGCTCGCGCTTTTTTTCCTGACGACGCCACCCTCCACCGTGTGAAGCGGCTGCAGAAGGAATACTTCCTGGGGCTGACCTGTGGGGATTACGGAAAAGAGTACTTGGCGAACCGCCTGCGCATCGGACGCGTCCATCAACGCATCGGCTTGCCGCCGCACTGGTATATAGGGGGATATTCAATTTACCTACAATTGATCTTCCCACGCGTGATGGCTGCCTTCGCTGCTGACGAGGACAAAGCGCAACGC
>CAZAYE010000330.1:0-4984 GCA_964489255.1 uncultured Enterobacteriaceae bacterium | reverse complement strand
GTCCTGGGAGGTCACGAAATAGAAGTTCACCATCCGCTTGACCTGCGGACTCTCATACTCGCCCCACTCCTTCCCGTCATAGCGCAGCATGATCCCCCCCTGCCCGACGGCGTAAACCTCGTGCTCAGACAGGGCCACAACGGACAATAAATGGCGGCGCGTCGGCGCGGTAGGCCAAACTGTCCACTTCTCCTGTTGTCCAGCATAATGGAGAATAGTTCCTTCCTGACCGACAGCCCAGCCATCACCGGAGGGGAGATAGGCGAGGCTATAGAGGTGGTTGCGGGTCGGGCTTTCCACCTCCTGCCACTTCTCCCCGTTATAGTGGAGGATCTGCCCCAGGTTGCCCACAATCCAACCATTGTGGGGCGAGAGAAAAGCGATGTCGTGATAGTAGCCCGCTTCCGCGGCGAAGCCCGCCTCGCCAATAGCCTCTGCCACCAACCCATATTGCTCTGTATTAACCTCGCCCTTGCGTTCCGCCACCAGCCGCATAACCGGCGCTTCGACTTTCTGCCAGGTTGTCCCGTCGTAGTGGGCGATGCCGGCGCTATCGCCCACCGCCCAGCCATTATCGGGACCGGTGAAGACCACCCGCTCGAGGTTGACAGTCTCCAAGCCCTGTGGGGTCTCGACCGCCTTCCAGGCTTTGCCATCGTAGCGGAGAAAGGTGCCCCACGCGCCCACGGCCCATCCTTCCTGCGGGCTAGGAAACGCGACTGAGAACAGATGTCGATCTGTAGGGGAGGACTCTACTGCTTCCCACTGTCCCGCGTGATACCGCAGGATAGTGCCTCGTTCCCCAACGGCCCAACCGTCTTCACGAGAGAGGAAAACGGCGCTGAACAGCGTATGGTTCAGAGGCGAAGCAACGATGTGCTCCCAACTCGACGATGGCGGCGCTGGCGGTGTCTCTTGGGCGCAGCCATAGAGCAAGCTCAGGATTGTCAGGAACAAAGGGCAAATTTTGACTCGCATAAGATCCTACTCACTGTTTGGCACTGTTATGGGGCGCGCAAGCCACGTACATTACGACTCACTCTCTTTTTCAACAACAGATTGGGCGCAGCGGAACCCCACGTAGTTCATGAAGCCATAGGGGGGAGAGAGCACTTGGGCACTGAGGTTCCATTCCTGCCCATCCACCGACCACGACCCGCCTTTGACCACAACGCGCATTTCATCGGTCCACAACTGTACTACTGTAGAGGTCCACTCTGCCACGTTGCCGGCGAGGCCCTGGACTCGGTAAACACTGACATCACCCGGATACGCGTACACCGAAACCGGTTTGCGCTTCCCCTCTTCCCACGTGTTGGCTTTCCCCCGCTCGTACCGATCCCCCCAAGGGTACAGTGCACCCCGCGCGCCACGGGCGGCTTTCTCCCATTCCTCTTCGGTCGGCAGCCGTTTGCCCAACCACTGGCAGTACACTTCTGCCTCTGCCTGATTGATGCCCACTACCGGCTCATCCCCCTCTCCTTCAGGATAGACCGGCCGCCCGCGCCACCCCCCTGGGGCGCGCGCGCCGGCGGCGGACACGTATATGGAGTATTGGGCGTTGGTTACTTCGTAGCGATCGAGGTAGAAAGCGGCGGTCTGCTCCGTATGCTGCGCCCGTTCATCATGTAAGGTCTGCCGGTCGCCGGTCGGATCCTCAATCAACCGTAGGAGCGCCCCTTTCCCGCCCACACCCATGACAAAGGGACCATCGGGGATGAGCAGCATATCTTGACGCGCCGTCCACTTTTGCCACCCTCGGAAGGCCAGCCCCGCTGCCACGATCAGAAGTACGCCAACTAACGCAGTGTGAAGCAGAGGACTACGCATCACGAAGGAGCCTCCACGAACCGGAGAATCGGGGAACCGGGGAATCGGTGACTCATACCAAGTTGCGTTCCAAGAAGTAATTTTTGGTACTGTCATTCTGAGCCGAAGGCGAAGAATCTCGTGAAAAAACGAGACCCTTCGCTGCACTCAGGGTGACAACGTCACCGATGAAGTTACTGAATGGATTGCAAATTGGTATCAAAGCTTTTTCTCCGCTTCTTCTGTCTAAAGCCGACCCCCAATCCCTGACCCCCGACCCCGTTTTTTTAAAACGTGTAATTCAGCTCTACCCCAATGTTCTTATACCGTGTCCAGGTATCGTACGTGCCCAGCACTTCCCCTGGCCTCAGTGCACGCTTGCCGTGGCCGAAAAACAGCGTACCGATGAGCCGCAGCTCGATGTACTGCGAGAGGCTGTAGGCAATGATCGGGCGGAGTTTGAGCCCTCCCCAGAGGTCGGTCTGCCGCGGCCCGGAAAACTGGGTAAAAATCTGCAGCGTGGTAGTCAACCGGTCTTCGGTCGCCCGCCAGGGGTGCGCCAGCACAAGGACCGGGATAAAGAGCCATTCATTAGGCCCGGTAAAGCCGCCGGCGATGCCCTTCCTCCAGTCGAACGTATAGTTAAAAACATTGACGGAACTCAGGCTCCAGCGGTCGGGAAAGGCAAAATCGAATTGGAGCGCATTGCGTGTGCCGGTACGTTGCACGTGGTTGTCCACCAGGACCCCGCGGGCAACCAACCCGCCTATCCGCGCTGCCCGGGCATCGATCGGACTGTATTCCAGGTCGCTCTGGAAAAAGCTCTCCAGGGTGATTGTCATCGGTAGGGTCTCGATGCCGAAGGGCACGTTGTTAAAGACATATCCCCAGTCAAAGCCCCCGCCATACCCGTGACCGCGGGCATGGGCCATAAAGGGGCGTAATGCCCCTGTCGGCGTGCGCGCATCCCGATGGACCCACACGCTAGGCGTGCGGTCCCACAAGTATCCGTACATCAAGAAGAAGGTCAAGTTCTCGCCGCTCCAGGTCCAGCGGGCAAAGACCTCGTGGTCATCAAAATCCCAACTCGGCCGCTCGCGTAAGCGTTTATTAAGGCCGAAAAAAGCGGCCTTGTTAAAGTTTGGCGGGTTCCACGGGCTGCCTGCACCCCAGGTGAGCGGCCCGAACCGGTCGCCCTGCCACTCTGGGACCCACAAGAACTTGAATTCGTTGGTCCCCCCGAGCCCCTCGGTGTAGTAACTGAGGTTCACCATGAAGCGGTTAATTCGCCGAATGAAGAAGTCCTCCCCCTCCAGCTGGACGACCTCCCGCTGATCAAAGCCGTGGATCACGTCAGTAATCGGAGAAATCAGCTTGCCCCAGGCTTCTTGCTGTCGTCCGACAACGAGGCGCCACGAGGGGTTGGGAAACCAGTCAAGATAGGCCTCACGAAAGATGTAGTCGGGGTCGGTCAACCAGTGAATGTCTTTGCTCTTCGGTCGGCGACCAAAGTCATGGACATCAAAGGTGCCGTTGTACTCGTAGCGGAGCGTCCCCACTGCAGTCAGCGTGGGGTTGAGCGTGTAGCGCAACTGCACCTCAAACATACTGGTGAGCTGTTGATAGGTATGATCCTTTTCAAAGATCCCCGTGCGCCGCCCGGTCGCCGGGCTCCGCGCGCTGAGAAAGTGGGTATCGGCTTCAATGTTCCAATCCACCCACTGGCGGTAGAACCCCACTACCCGCAGCCCGGGAATCGCCTCTTGCAGTGGATTCCGGATGGCCTTTCCCAGGGGATCGAAGTCATACATGAATTGGTCGAACTTACCCCAGGCAGTTCTGAACGGACTCTGCGCCCAGGCGAGTGATACCGTGCTGAGGAGCCAGACAAACTGCAAGCAGATACCGGCCACCAAGGTCCGCTTTTGTACTCGAGGTCCCATACGTCCCCCTCCTTTTTTCTCCCTCTCCCAGAGGGAGAGGGAAACCCTTGTGCTCCCCTCTACAGCGCTCTCCCCACTTGCTCGTCCGCGGCGCGCCCAAACAGAAAGCGCGGCTTGAAGCGCCACGCCAACGCCGGCACCAGGAGCGCACCGCCAACCATGTTCGTCACCATGATGAATGCCAACAGGATTCCCATCATCGCCTGAAAGCGCAATGGGGAGAAAAAGAGCACCGTGACCGCCGCTGTCACCGTCATGCCCGTGAAGAAGACCGCCCGCCCGACAAACCGCAGCCGCTCGATAAATGCCCGCCGCTGGGCAGCTGGGTCGGTTTCCTGCTCTAATCCCTCCTTGAGATAAGACATGACGTAGAGTGAGTAATCGATCCCAACGCCCAGCCCTAGCGCGGCAATCGGCAAGGTGTAGATGAACACCCCGATGTGCAAAAACCCCATTAACCCATAGGTGATGAGCAGTCCCAGGGTGATGGGGGGCAGCACCACCAACGCCGCTAGGGGCGAAAGAAAAGCAGCGGCGGTGAAGAAGCAGTCGATGACATACATCTGCCAGATATTGTCGATTTGTCCGCCTTCGATGATCTCGTTGATGGCACCGTACAACCCAATACTGCCCGCTGCGATGCCAAACTCGATGGTCAGGTGCTGCTTGTACTGGTCTACAAAGGAACGCGCCTCGGCCAGCACCGAAGCGATGGTCTCCGGCCGGTGGTCCTTGAGGAACAGGGTCAGTGTCACTTCCCGCATGCCTTGTTCCACCAGGTCTTTAATGTCATCGGCGCTGCCTCCGGCCCGGGCTCCCAGCATCCGGAACGTATCCTGTCCGCCAGCTGAGGACGTCGGCACCAGCTCCCACTTCGGGTGCATCTCATGCCAGGCAATGCTGGCCTTGCGCAGGAAGTTCATGTACGAGCGGGCATAGCGTACGTCGTCGCGTTCGAGCAGGCGGGACTGGAGCTGGTAGACATCGTTCATGTAGGCAGGGTCGAGCACCGCCTCTGTCCCTGCGGCCTTCACATAAATCCACATGTCGTTAGTACCGGTGAACTTTTCGTTCAACACCCGCTCGGCCACGTTGTACTCGGCATCCTGCCAGAAGTACGGGGACCCTTCCCCCAACTCACCCACCTGCAGGCGCCAGGCGCCAATGAGCCCGATCACGAAAATGACTCCCGCTGTGGCGGGAATCCACTTTCCGCCTTGCCCGTCGACAAT
>CAZAYE010000329.1:0-4991 GCA_964489255.1 uncultured Enterobacteriaceae bacterium | reverse complement strand
TCCTGGCGCGTGGCAATAGCTCCATGCTGTTCTTGACTGCTACGGAAGCGGTACTGGCCTTACGACAGAAGCCAGAAGCCAGAAACCAACCCCCAGCCGTCGTGCGTATGCACTTGGTGGGTGCCAATCCCCAGCCCCAAGTCGCGGGCTTAGAAGAATTACCCAGCAAGAGCCATTACTTCTTCGGCAACGATCCTGCCCAGTGGCACACCAACATCCCCACCTATGCCAAGGTCAAATATTCCAACGTCTATCCTGGCATCGACCTCGTGTACTACGGCAATCAGCAGCAACTGGAATATGATTTCGTTGTTGCCCCTGGGGCGGATCCGAAGGTCATTCGTCTGGCTTTCGCGGCCGTAGGGGCGGTTCGCGAACCGCCCCTACACATCGCCCCTGCTGGCGACCTTGTGTTGAGCATGGCCTATAGCGAACTCCGCTTTCTCCAGCCCCACATCTACCAAGAAATCGACGGCACGAAACACCCAATCTCCGGTCGCTACATCCTGAGGGACTCTACGAGTGCGGACGCCGGAGCGCGGACCGCGGATGTGGGCTTTGAAGTCGCTGCTTATGACATCAGCAAACCGCTCATCATCGATCCGGTGTTGAGCCATACAGCTGCTTTGGGGAACGCTGAGGTTTCTGACATTGCAGTTGATGCTGCCGGGGCTGTCTATGTCACAGGAGCAGCTTACACAGTTGATTTCTCCACCACACCAAGGGCATTCCAGCGCACGTGCAAAAAGCTTCCTGAGATTTCGTGCGCAGATGCCTTTGTGCTGAAGCTTGATCCAACCCTGTCCTCTCTCGTCTATTCAACCTATTTGGGTGGGGAAGGAGGAGAAGGAGCAACTGGAATCGCGGTAGATGATTCCGGTAATGCCTACGTGACGGGCTCGACGAGTTCAGCAGATTTTCCAACCACAAGTGGAGCGTTCCAAGCGCAGGGAGGGATTCCGGAATCGTGCCACCAAATTCATGAAGTGGATTGCGATAGAGCCTTCGTCGCAAAGCTGAATGAAACGGGTTCTGTGCTCGTGTATGGCACCTACCTCGGCGGACAAGGGGGTGCAGGAGCAAGTGGGCTTGCAGTGGATGCTGCAGAGAACGCCTACGTAGCTGGTCGTGCCGCAGGTGACTTTCCAACAACTGATCAGGCATTTAACAGAAACGGCCCTGGTGCCTTTGTCGCTAAGCTCAATCCGACTGGTTCCGCTCTCACGTACGCCACTTTTCTCAGTGGGTTTGACTCTACATTGAACACGAGCATCGCCGTGGATGGAGCAGGCAATGCTTATATAGCAGGGATAACCACTTCACCTGATTTCTTCACCACGATTGATGCTTTCCAACGTACCTGTCCCGGAGATCAAGACAGTACATGTTGGGAAGCTTTCGTAACAAAGCTGAATCCTGCCGGTTCTGATGTAATCTACTCGACCTACTTAGGCGGCACCGGACCGGATTCAGCTTCGGCTATCGCAGTCGATGCCGTAGGGAACGCTTATATTACAGGCAACACCTTGTCGTCTGACTTTCCTACAGTAATTCCTCTTCCAGGAAGTTTTTGTGGGGGCAACGATGCGTTTGTTACCAAATTGAACGCCTCAGGGACGGCGCTGCTCTCCTCCACATGTCTTGGCGGAAGTAGGGGGGATGAAGCCTTTGGCATCGCGATAGACACCGCCGGCAATGCGTACGTGACAGGCAGGACCAGCTCTCCTGATTTTCCTACAGTCAATGCCTTTCAAAATGGCCTCGGCATAGGTTTCTGTCTGGTGGGCCGTGGAGCCTTGCGCCCTTGTTCTGATGCTTTTGTGGCAAAGTTAAATGCACAAGGGAACGGACTTCTCTACTCGACGTACCTCGGAAGCAATGGATCTAATAGCGATGATGCGGGTTATGCGATCGCTGCGGATGGAGCAGGCAATGCCTACGTAGGCGGTTATCTTTACGGGAAAGATTTCCCAATTGCAGACCCGTTCCAGCAAGGTTTACCCGCCTTTATCGCCAAGATTGCTGACCAGCCTGCAGGGACTTGGGCCAACCTTGAGAGCCCGGAGAACGACCCGGTCTCTGGCATCTCTGTGATCCGTGGCTGGGCCTTTGCCACCGAGGCTGGCATCTCTATCAGTTCAGTGGAACTGTTCATCGACGGTCAGAGTGCCGGCAAGGTCCCCTGCTGCACCCAGCGCGGCGATGTCCAAGCCGCTTTCCCGCAATTCCCCGCCGAGAATACACTGAACAGCGGCTGGGGGACGGTCTTCAACTGGGGAGTGGCTGCCGCCGGATCTCACACCCTGCGGCTGTTCATCCGTAGTACCGCTGGGGAACTCTTCGTCACCGACACCCGCACGGTGACCGTGGTCAAACCAGGAGATTTCGAGTTTCTGGATCAATTCTCCCTCACCGAGGCCACGGCGAGTATCACCCGGCTGAATGACCGGCCCGGGGAGGAGCTGCTCGTGGAAGGGGTCGTAGTCCGGGATAAAGCCACCCAGCAGCAGAAGCGCATTAATACGTGCTTCTGCTGGTTTCCTTCTTCACAGTCGTTTGGCATGACCCAGGCCGAGACGGTCGTAGAAGTTTCTGCTCTACGCTCTCTGTTTTCTTCCCTGCTTGCTGCTCTTTCGGCTCAGCTCAGCGCAGGAATGACAGCCGCAAACGCCCAAGCACCCCCCAGTATTCAAGCCTCTTTTGAAAGTCCAGAAGAAGAACAGGTCGTATCTGGGATTGGCGTGGTCCGCGGTTGGGCTTTTGACGAAACACGCCCCTCGCTTCCGCCTCTTGTTTTGGCCATTGATGGGCAGTCAAGCGGCACGATCCCGTGTTGTTCAGCACGCGCAGACGTCGCCGCAGCCTTTCCTACGACTCCGCATGCGCTCAACAGCGGCTGGGGGACGGTGTTTAATTACAATCTCTTGAGTCCAGGCCAGCATTCAATCTGGGTAGGTCTGGCTCTTCTCGGATACAGCTTTACTATCGGCCAACACAACGTGACCGTGGTCAAGCCGGGCGGGTTTGAGTTCCTCGATCAGTTTGACCTGTCCAACGCGACAGCTCAGATCGAAGGGGAGAACATTATCCTCTCTGGCGTGGGGGTACGGGATAAAGCCAGTCAGCAGAGCAAAACCGTGGAGGTGTGGTTGCGCTGGATTGAGAGCGCACAGGGGCTGGGCATCGTGGCGGCCAGTGAATAACCGCGGGAGAGTGTTCTCTTTTTTCTTTGAAAATGAGCGCGACCGATGAAGTGTGTCCTCAAGCATGATCAACAGAGTACGAGATTGATACTGATGGAACTTCGGGACTGAAGGAGCATGGAGTATGAGTCCTACGGATTGGTGCAAAAAAGCATGGGTGATTATTCTTTCTGTGGGATTTGGCCTCACAAACCTCGCCTACGCTGGTGTTAATCAGTGGACAAGCAACGGTCCGGAAGGAGGTTGGATTCGTCCACTGGCGATCGCCCCGGTGAGCCCGACCACTCTTTATGCCGGGACCTGTGGGAACGGCCTATTTAAAAGCACTGATGGCGGCGCAAGCTGGACTGCCCTCACTTCTCTTGTGGATGACTGTATTTACGCTCTAGCGATCACCCCGAGTAATCCAGCTATTCTTTATGCCGGAGGAACAAGGGGCGTATTCAAGAGCACCGACGGAGGTGCACACTGGGTTCTCGTCAACTCATATGGGGCGATCAGTGCTCTGGCTGTTGATCCTAGGAACCCCATGGTCCTCTATGCGCTTGCCAATGGCTTCGACGGTGCTGGTATCTATAAGAGCACGGATGGAGGAGCAAGCTGGACTATCAGCTTCTCGGCCACATCAGGACCCCTCCCTACGCTCGTGATCGACCCGCAAGATCCGACTACCCTTTATGCTGGTCGTTTAAAGAGCACAGATGCGGGGGCAAGCTGGGTCCCTCTGACCTGCGACGTATGTGTCGGCGCCATCTCTGCCCTGGCCATTGACTCTGTCGATTCAACCACCCTTTATGTCGGCACCACTGAGTACTCCTCTCTCGGCGAGCGTGTGGGCGGAGGTGTCTTTAAAAGCGTTGACGGCGGCGCCAGTTGGAGTGACACCGGTTTAGTCAACGTGCCTATTTCCACCTTGACAATTGACCCTACTGCCCCAGCAACCATATACGCCGGCACGACGGGTAACGGCGTCTTTAAGAGCATCGATGGAGGTGCGAGTTGGACGGCCACGAGCTTCGGTTTGACGAACGCCTACATTGAGGCTCTGATAATCAATCCAACCTCCCCGCTGACCGTTTATGTTGGTACAGTTAGAGACGGCGTCTTCAAAAGTACCAATGGCGGGATAAGCTGGACGGCAAGCAATACCGGCTTAATTAACGCCTTCGTTCCAGCCCTGGCAATTGACCCAGTGACTCCGAGGACCGTGTATGCGGGCGCCAACGGAAAAGTCTTCAAGAGCACCGATGGAGGCGCACACTGGGTCGTGAGGAGCAGTGGCTTAGACGACCCTTTTATCAACACCTTGGCAATTGACCCACAGCACCCGACGGTCTTATATGCAGGAACCTCTGAGGCTGGTGTCTTTAAAAGCATAGATGCAGGCACCAACTGGGCTCCGCAAAATGCAGGTTTTCCCGAAGCTAACGATGGCCTTTCTATCGGAGCTTTAGCGATCAACCCTCATGACCCACAAACTCTCTACGCTTCCGTTAACGGTGTGGTCTTCAAAAGTACGAATGGAGGCACAAGTTGGGTCGTTAGCAATAATGGCCTCACCAGCACAACCGGGGTTTATGCCTTTGCAGGGGTTAATGCCTTGGCAATTGACCCCATGACGCCGACGAAACTTTACGCTGCTACTAATGAAGGGGTCTTCAAAAGCACGGATGGAGGCGCAAGTTGGACCCCTACGGCGAAGTTCCCTAGCGGCTATGTCCGGACTCTCGTAATTGACCCGGTTAGTACACCAACTCTCTATGCTGGGACCAGCAGCGGTGTGTTCAA
>CAZAYE010000328.1:0-4999 GCA_964489255.1 uncultured Enterobacteriaceae bacterium | reverse complement strand
TCATCAAAATGGTGCTCGACGGTCCAGAAGGAATCGAACCCCAGGGGTTCAGTCAAATCAGCCAGCCGCCGTTCGTCCCAGTAGACCTGGTAATCAGGCTGCTGCCGGTTAGGGTTTTGCATCGCGAGGGCTACGCCTACGTCCATATGTTTTTCCTCCTTTTCCGGGGTGTTTCTCGACCTCTCCTATAGCATCCAGGGCATAGCTGGGTCTATTGGGTTCATTGGGTCTATTGCGTCTGTTGCGTCGATGAAATCATTGAACTCATCCCAAAACCCCACCCCTGGATGCCCGCCTGCGCAGGCATGACGGAGAGGGGCGCAGGGGGCGTCATTCCCGCGAAAGCGGGAATCCAGGTTTTCGCACCAGAGGAGGTTTTGGGATAGCTTCATTGAGTCGATTGGCTGAGCGCTGGATGCTGACGGCTGATCGCTGTCTTTACCGGAACAAATCTGCATCCGCCGGGCGGATGAGTTTCTTGCCATCACCCTCGGCAGGAATCAACCGATACCCCCGGATAATAACTGCGGGCACCGCTGCGCCCTTTTCCATCACTAACCCGGCAGCCGCGGCGAGTTCATCGGCCACGGCCACGATCGTATGGTGCAATTCCCGTCCTTGCAGGTCATTCGTGCCACGCAAATCAAGCAGTGGCTCGAAACCTGACACGCCGAGCGCAAACTCGACCAATCCGTCGCGCCAGGGCCGACCAAAGGTATCAGTAATGATCACGCCGATCGTGAGACCGCGGCGCTCCTGGATGGTGATGCGGAGCGTGCGAGCCGATGCATCTGGGTCCTCGGGTAAGACAATGGCGATGTCTTCCCCTAAGCTGTTCGACTCGTCCACGCCAGAGTTTGCGCATACCCAACCTTGCTTGGTCTCAGTGATGATCACACCATTCTTCATGCGAATGATTCGAGTGCTCTGGCGCAAGACGACTTCGACCAGGCGGGGATCTTTTTCCCACATGACAGCGATCTGTTGCGCAAAGGGGGAGGGATCGACAGTCTTGAGATCGACCACCGCACCTTCAGCTTTCGAGACAACCTTCTGGCAGATCACTAAGATGTCACCGTTCTTAAGGCCGACTTTGGCGCGGTCGATGGCGTCGAGGAGCAGTGAGGGAAGATCGTCGCCAGGTTGAACCTGGGGGATGCCGGGGATAGGAATGATGGCAATAGTGCTCATGAGAATACCTAAAACAGTGATGAGTAATGAGTGATGAGGACTAAGTGCCTATCCGAATAACTACGAAAGTGCTTTATTTTCAAGACGAAATCAGGTTATCCGGATAGGCTCTAAGTCGCTAAGTCCCTACTCATTACTCGTTACTCATTACTCGTTACTCATTACTCTGCGTCGCTTCTGGTGGCCGTGCTCTACGATCGCTCGCGCCAGTGCCACTGACTTCTCCATATCGCTCATGATTGTATCAGTCGCGATAACGGCCAAGCCAAGTTGCTCCAAACGTGGGCGCTGGCTTGCATCTTGGCTGTCAATGACAAAAGTATCAAGGAAGTCGTGGTAGAGACCGGCGACGCCAACCACCGACACTTCGATGTCGAGGCCGCTGAGCAAACGATCCGCCGGACCTTTGACTGGCTTGCCGGCTACTAAAGGGCTCACTGCGACAATGGGTGCGGTAGTTTCTCGCAGTGTTTTACGGACGCTAGGTAGGGCCAGGATCGGGCCGATACTCACGATTGGATTACTCGGCGGCAGGATGACAAGGTCCGCACTGCGGATTGCCTCGCAGACTCCTGGAGCTGCAGATGCAGTGGTGAGTCCACGCAACTCCACTTTCTGGACCTGACCTTCTCCGCGGCCTTTGACGAAGTAGTGCTGAAAGGGCAGGGCTCCGGCTTCGGTGTGAACAACCGTGCGTACGGGATCGTCGCTCATTGGCAGAATTGTTGCCTGCACCCCCCAGGCACGAGCGATAGCCCTAGTCACTTCGCTAAGAGTCTTGCCGTGACGAAGTTGCTGGGTACGAAACAGGTGAGTGGCCAGGTCCGTATCCCCTAAACCGAACCACGTTTCTGGATAATACCGCCCGAGTGCTTGGAGGCAGCGGAAGGTCTCCTCTGCGAGCCCCCAACCTTTATTGTGATCAATCGCACCAGCCAACGTATAAGTAATGGTATCGAGATCTGGAGAGACGTGGAGGCCAAAGAACTCTTCGTCGTCGCCAGTGTTGACGACCACTCGGAGGCGGGCAGGGTTGATCACCTGCGCGAGGCCACGGAGGAAGCGGGCTGCGCCTACGCCTCCCGCCAGGGCAGTAACATTGAGCTCGAAGAGTGCTTGCACTATAGGCGGCTAAGAATCTGCAGTCATCCTGAGCGGGTCGAAGGATGACCGGGGTAGGGGCGGTTCGCGAACCACCCCTCCAGTTTGACGGTTAATGCGACGCTTGCTGTTTCTCGCGCTCGAATGGGTGAACGTAGCGGAATTGTGAAGAGGCCGTGAGTCTCCGGTAGGAGCCAAAACGCTCATCCGCATTTTCGACCAGATCAAGCGGACTCACCTCTTCATCATCACCAATGAATACCTTACGGAGCTGATAGGTCGTGGTGCGCTCGGCTGGAGTACGATCCAAGTCGCGGATCATTCGTCGCAGTTCTTTCGGTGGCACCAGTTGCCCATACTGCGCGCCAGCAGAAGTTGAGATACTTTCATTGATCAATGTTCCGCCCAAGTCGTTCGCGCCACAGGTAAGCAGGTATTGCGAGAGTTTCGGGCCCTCTTTCACCCACGACGATTGAATGTTCCTAAAGGTGGGACCGAGCATGAGACGAGCAATCGCGTGCATTTTCACGACTTCCGCACCAGTCGCGCCCGGGCGTACATTGTCTATCAGCTTCCGCTGATACATGGGCGCTTCTTGATGGATGAGTGAGAGTGGTACGAACTCAGTAAACCCATGCGTCTCTTGCTGGATATCACGGAGCAGGTTCATGTGCTTGACCCAATGAACCGGCGTTTCGATGTGGCCATACATGATGGTCGAGGTCGTCGGGACACCAAGGCTGTGGGCTGAGGTGATGACCTCGATCCAGTGTTTCACAGAGATCCGCCCGGGGGCGATAAGGTCGCGGAGCTCTTGATCAAGAATCTCCGCCGAGGTGCCAGGGAGAGTGTCTAGCCCTGCAGCCTTGAGTTCTTGCAGATACTGCGGGATGGACACGCCCGCGCGGGTGGCGCCATACAAGACTTCCTCCGGTGAGAAGGCGTGGAGGTGCAGGTCTGGTAGCGCTTTCTTGACCGCTCGAGTCAAGTCGATGTACAAATTGCCGTTCATCTTAGGCGGCAGGCCTGCCTGCATACAAACCTCAGTTGCCCCCATATCGACCGCTTCCTGCGCACGGCGGATGATTTCTTCCTCCGGTAGAAAATATCCTTCTTCTTCGCGGTACTCGCGGCTAAAGGCACAGAAGGTACAGTGTTTAATGCAGACATTGGTAAAGTTGATGTTGCGATTGACCACGTAGGTCACCACCTCACCCACGTGGCGGCGTCGCATTTCGTCCGCGACCAGACACACGGCCTGTAGGTCGAGACCATTGGTCTCGCACAGCCGCAGCCCCTCCTTCCACGAAATTTCCTCCCCATCTAAGGCACGGTGAAGGATCATGCTGACGTGTGGATCGACATGATCGAGAACAGCAGCAAGTCCATTGGTTGCCACGGCTGAATCTCCTTCTCTAAGACGAGGAACGTAAAGCGTAATGAAAAACCCCCTTACGCTTTACGTTTTACGTTTTTTCTCTTCTTTCTAAACGAACTTTTCTCTTGATTACTTCATGGCAAGTATTGCCGACAGGCTCAGGCCATAACCTGCGCTTGCAGTGCCTGGGTCCGCGGGCGCAACGCCGGCAAGAGAAACCCTGGCCGGTCGATATACTCGGGGTAAATTGCCAGCCGCTCACGCAGCATGAATCCCTCCTCGCGACACGTTTGCGCCAGAATGTCGAGGTGAGGCCAGGCGGCTTCGGGATTAATATAGTCTTTGGTCACCGGCGAAATGCCACCCCAATCGTTAATGCCGGCACGCAGCAGAAGCCGGTGGTCTGCTGGGTTCAGGTTCGGTGGGGCTTGGACATTCATCTGGCCACCGAGCAGCAGACGTGAAACCGCGACGGTCTTGGCCATGTCGAGACTTTCCGGTTCGGGGGCGTGAGCCATGCGCGTGGCCGGTTTGGCGCGGAAGTTCTGCACGATGACCTCTTGAATGTGACCGTAGAGTTGGTGAATCTCGCGAATGGCAATCAGACTGTCCACCCGTTCTTCTAGGGTCTCGCCGATGCCGATCAGGATGCCGGTGGTGAAAGGGATCTCAAGCTCACCCGCCTCGCGTAACATGCGCACTCGCACTGCTGGCTCTTTATCTGGAGCGGAAAAGTGCGGCATGCCTTTCTGCCGCAGGCGCGGACTGATGTTTTCTAGCATCAGTCCGAGGCTGACGTTGACGTCTTTGAGCAGCCTCATCTCGTCGTAGTCCAAGATCCCGGCGTTCGTATGGGGCAGAAGACCGTATGAGAGGGCGATTGCACACGCGCGGTAGATGTAGTCGGTCGTCGTTGTGTGGCCGAACTCAGCTAGAGTTTGACGATACTGGCTGTAGGCTTTTTCGGGTTTGTCCCCCAAGCACATCAAGGCTTCTTTACACCCTTGCCGGCGGCCTCGATCGACCCAGAGATGGATCTCTGCCGGGGTCATGGTCCACGCCTCTGGATCTCGGGGGTCTTTGCGGAACGTACAGTAAGAGCAACGATCACGGCAGAGGTTGGTGATCGGCAAGAAAACTTTCCGAGAATACGTGATCGTCCGCCCCTTGTGACGGTCTCGTAGCGTGCCGGCGGCGTTCAACAGGGTGGGCACCTCGTCGTCCGTGCAGTGGATGAGTTGATACCCGTCCTCCACAGAGAGCCTCTCATCCGCCAGCGCTTTGTCCAAAATCACGGAAATGTGAGGTTGCACCGCCTGTCTCCCGTCT
>CAZAYE010000327.1:0-5018 GCA_964489255.1 uncultured Enterobacteriaceae bacterium | reverse complement strand
GAAGGTATCCTGCACCTGCGATTTCGCATCCAGTCCGAGGCCGCGGAGGGCTGCCTGCAAGGTGCGCTGGCTGGGCGCGGCAATCGCCGCGTTGGCGATCTCTTTGGCCGTGAGGTTACATTTCTTCAGCACCCCCTGGACGGCTGCAGCCACGAAACGGTTGTAGCCGAACTTGGTTTCAAAGGCACCCGGGAAAGACCTAAGGTAGTCTTGCTCTTCGGTCCGCCAGGTCCCGAGAAATTCCTGGCTGATGGTATAAGTGCCAACCACTTCAGCAATTACGTTCTCAGTCCCAACCAGGATTGCGCCACCAGCATCGCCGTAATTCTGCTCTTGCTGCGAGTCCGGCTCGCCCATGCGTGAGTCGCCCGTACATACCAAGATATTCTTGTCACTCTGGACCAGATCGAGGGCAGTGAGAAGGGCTGAGGTGCCAGCGCGCAGGGTATCAGTAAAGTCCATGGTCCGGACTTCCGGACTGGCATCCAACACAGTGGCGACAGTCACTGCGGCTTGTTTTTCTCGATACGGCGAGGTTGTGGATGCAAAAAACACTCCAGCAAGAGTCTGAGGGGCACGGCTGCCGAGCGCATCAATGCTGGCGTTGACTGCTAAGGTGAGGCTGTCCTCATCAAAGCTCGCTATCGCTCGCTCACCTCCGAGAGAGGAGGTTCCCCACTCTTTGGCAATAAGTTCGCGCGGGAGGCGGTAAGTCGGAACGTAGGTACCATAAGAAATAATGCCTGCCATTATTCATCCCTCATCACTCAGTACTCAGTACTCATCACTCTATTAACCGGCTTTCTGGACTCCCAGCGCGCATCATGCACCCATCCACCTGCAGGTTGATGCCAGTAATGTAGCCCGAGGCTTGCGAAGCCAAAAACACACACGGCCAGGCAATTTCTAACCCCGTGCCAAACCGTTTAAGCGCGGTGGAGTTGATTGCCCGTTCTTGCAACTCCTTTGTCGGCCACAATACCTCTTTTACACCTTCGGTCTCGATCGGCCCCGGGGAGATACAGTTCACCCGGATGCCATACGAAGCCCACTCGATCGCCAGTGAACGGGTGAGGTTAATCACCCCAGCTTTGGCTGCGCCGTAATGGGACATGGTCGCTGAACCATACACCCCCGAGTCAGAGGAGATATTGATAATATTCCCGCCGGTTTTCTTTGCCATCATCACTTTGGCCGCGGCGCGGGAGAACAA
Organism: uncultured Enterobacteriaceae bacterium; assembly: GCA_964489255.1. GTDB lineage: Bacteria > Desulfobacterota > Binatia > Bin18 > Bin18 > CAZAYE01. Next base: position 3,805 of record CAZAYE010000327.1, on the reverse strand, counting down.
AAACGTCCCATTCAGGTTGATTGCCACGATAGCGGCAAACCCATTGGGAGAAATGTCATGGGCATGGGCAACGAAGCTGGCACCAGCGTTATTAATCAGTACGTCTACCTGGCCCCAAGTTTCAACGGTCTGCTTGACCACCGCTTCAACTTGATCGTTCTGGCGCACGTCGCAGACCATCGCCTCAACTACGCCCCCAGCCTTCCTGATTTTTTCGGCCACTGGACCCAGGTGATCCATCGTGCGGCTGGTAATCATTACCTTCGCACCACGCTGGCAGAATTCCTCAGCGATCTCCGCACCGATACCGGTCCCTCCGCCAGTCACGATCGTCACTTTTCCCGTGATATCGAAAGCCCTGTCGGTCATCAGATATATGCTCCCTCGCAATCAGCTGATTAGATTATCGGTTCATTGCCCCCTTGATTGGCCCAAGCAATGGCCAAACACTCAGCGATTCAATCTTCTCTACTCGGTCCTCATCACTCATTACTCATGACTTTTCCGTTATCCAACACTTGGTAGCCACGTTTTGCCGCCATCGACCGTGTGGAGAACCATGCCGTATCCGCCGACAATCCAGCCATTGTTCTCATCAAAGAAATCAACCGATCGCAACCACGTGGTGAGAGGCCGGCTTAATGGAGCATTGTTCCAATCGCCGTCACGCAGTTGCAACACGCGACCCGCCGCTCCAACGATCCAGCCTTTGCCATCACCAAACAAGTGCAGGTCGTACAGCGGATCGGTAGAAAACGCAGCCAGGTCCTCTGCTGTAAAGGCCCACGTTTTGCCGCCGTCGGTAGTCTTGACAATTTTCCCTTCGATGCCCACTGCCACTCCATCAGTGGCGTTGGTAAAACGAACCCCAAATAAGGCGGGCAAGTTGAGCGCGTCATCAATCCCGGCGTGACCCAATAAGGAGTTCTGTTGTTCTGTCCAGGTCATGCCGCCATCAGTGGTGTGGTAGATTTTGCCAAACTCCCCCACCATCCAGCCGATTTGTTCGTCCACGAAGTGGATATCGTACAAAATAGGATCAACCATCGCCAATGTTGCTTCTTCAGCAACCCCTTCAACTGAGACCTCGATACGCCCGGTTTCCCAGGACTCCCCACCACTGGTTGTGCGCAGATAGGTCGCTTGCTCTGATACTGCCCAACCACGATTCTTATCAAGAAACCAGAGAGCGAAGATCGCCGTATTGACGCCACTTGCCTGCTTGTGCCAGGTCTCTCCACCGTCTGCGGTATGCAGGATCAGCCCCTCCTGCCCACATACCCAACCGTTTTGTGCATCGACAAACTTGACGTTATACAAAGCCACATCAGTACCACTCGCCTTCGCCTGCCAGGTCTTTCCCCCATCCGCGGTGACGAGAATTTTTCCTCCATAACCGACTACCACGGCCTTCTCGGCAGAAATGGCTTTGACGTCGTAGAATTTATCGGTCACTGTTATTAAACGGTTGCTCAGGGGAACCTCGTTGTCTGCTTCTTGCTGACAGGCGGGGAGCAAGCCCAACAAGAGAAAGAGAAGCCAAGCGCGGAGGGGACGAATCATAACCGAGGTGCTTTCGTAGGGGGAGAAAGTTCCCATCTCTCTACCCTCTTAGTGTACACTTTGCAATGAGCCCCAGGTGCCACTAAAAGAATCTCCTCCCTCTAGGAGTTGACTCTTGACATGGTATAATTCGCGCAATTTTTCGAGAAAAGGAGTCCTAAGGTATGGCTTACCAGCACGTCCGTGTCCCGGAAGGTGGGAAGATCTCAATACGCAACGGCAAACTGCAGGTTCCCGATCATCCGATCGTTCCGTTCATTGAAGGAGACGGCACCGGCCGGGATATTTGGCGCGCGTCTGTACGCGTCCTCGAGGCCGCTGTCGAAAAAGCTTATAGCGGCAAGCGGAAAATCGCGTGGATGGAAGTGTACGCGGGGGAAAAGTCCTTTAATAAGTTCAACACTTGGCTGCCAGACGAGACCGTAGAAGCGTTCCGCGAGTTCTTGGTCGGCATCAAAGGCCCACTGACCACTCCCATCGGCGGCGGCATTCGTTCGCTCAATGTGGCCTTGCGGCAGTTGCTCGACCTGTATGTCTGTTTGCGTCCAGTACGCTGGTTCAAAGGCGTGCCCTCGCCAGTGAAACGCCCCGACAAAGTAGACATGGTCATCTTCCGCGAAAACACGGAAGACATTTATGCAGGAATCGAGTTCGAGGCGGGGACCCCGGAAGTTAAGAAAATCCTTAATTTCCTTAAGGAAAATTTCCCAGAGGTGTATAAAAAAGTCCGCTTCCCCGAGACCTCGGGCCTTGGGTTCAAGCCGGTCTCAGCAGAAGGTTCCGAGCGCTTGATCCGGGCCGCAATCAACTACGCGATCGCTAACAAACGCAAGAGCGTGACCTTCGTTCACAAAGGCAACATCATGAAGTTCACCGAAGGCGCGTTCCGGAACTGGGGCCGAGCGTGAATTTCCCAACCAAACCTATACTTGGGAGCAATGGGAACGCACGAAGGCCGCGAAAAGCGAAGATACCGCCAACGCCGAACAGAAGGCTGAGCTCGCTAAGGGCAAAATTCTCATCAAAGACGCCATCGCTGATATTACGCTGCAGCAGACCCTGACCCGAGCTGATGAGTTTGACGTAATCGCCACTATGAACCTCAACGGTGACTACCTCTCTGATGCGCTGGCAGCGCAGGTCGGCGGTATCGGCATTGCCCCAGGTGGTAACATTAACTACATCACCGGCCACGCAGTGTTCGAAGCCACGCACGGCACGGCGCCAAAATACGCCGATCAGGACAAGGTGAACCCGGGCTCGGTCATTCTCTCCGGCGAAATGATGCTGCGTTACATGGGGTGGACCGAAGCTGCTGATCGCATCATCAAAGCCATCGACGGCACGCTCGGCGAGAAGATCGTTACCTATGACTTCGCCCGCCTCATGGAGGGGGCCAAGGAAGTCAAATGCTCCCAGTTTGGTGATGCGCTGATTGCACATATGTAAAAAGATCCGAGCCGCGCGCGTGAGCAAGCGGCGCTGCTGCTTGTCAGTGTTTCCGCTCCCTCACGGTCGCGGCTCGGTTTTCTCCCAATAATTGTCGTTCTTTCTGCTCAAATATTGCCATTGGCTTTCCTTGCTTATACACAACGTACTGAATCGCCGCTTCGACTTGTTCGGGTTTCCATAAACATCGCGTGCTTCCGTGACAGGTCCAGCGTTTCCGAAGAGAGGCATCAAGTCCACATTCATTGAGCCGACGGCTTGCATACGCTTTATATCGTTCATCACGAACTCTGGCTGTATCAAAGCGTGAACAACTACATAGACGTGGTTTGACCGCACATGGGCGGCTAAGAGCGACCAGTCGCGATAATCACACACCTCCCGGATAGCTTTCAGAACAAGATCCCTCCGGGGAGTATCGACAGGCTCAGCGGCAGGCGTCATGCCGGCCCGCTGGAGCCTTTGGTTAACTCCAGTCTTGAGTTGCACTCAGACGGTTAGAATACCTGCATGCCCCAGATTATAGAACAACACCTTCAGTTGGATCGTATTCCACAAGCCCTGCCAGGAGCGGCTAAACACCCGATCCACAAACTTCCACCACACCTGACTGAAGGTGGTTTCGATACCCTGGCGCACCTGACTGAGCACGAATGTATGCTCAGGGGTGCGATCTCGCGTAATCAGCCGCATCTCCGCGTCTTCGGCCAAGGTGGTCGCGCCCTCGGGGCCACGATACCCTGGGGCGGCTGGGCCGCGCGCCTGGGGGTGAGCGCCTCGTGGAGCTACTGAG
>CAZAYE010000326.1:0-5028 GCA_964489255.1 uncultured Enterobacteriaceae bacterium | reverse complement strand
AGTTATAGCCGTGTGGCAGTAGTCGTGCAAGGTGACAGCTCTCAGCCTAAATCAGACCACATAAGATTGGCACACCAGCAATGTCACCCTGAACCCTTCGGCTTCGCTCAGGATAAACTCCGTGAAGGGTCTCGCGGTGAGATTCTTCGCTACGCTCAGAATGACAGTACTGACTGGTCGCATCGTAAAATGTACCAATGTCATGTGGTTCAATTTGTGAGGCTCCGTTCGCTACGGCTGAGTTTGCTTGCAAAGCTCATCCGTAAGGAGTACAAACGCGGCGGTTTGGAAATATCACAGTGGAGGAGGTGACAGTTCTTCGGATGATCACTTTCTGTTATGAAAATTTTAGAAAAATAAAGGAAGAAGAAATTCTGCCGAACTAGTGTATGTCGCACTCAAGAGCGATGCGCTCTCGCGACGGGGAACGACCGCACCCTGGCTATTTTGCAGGATGCGCAGAAAGGAGGAAAATGCCAAAACCGAACGATTCACTAGGGACAGGCAAGAACGCCCAGAGGGCTGGCCGCCACGCTCTTCCCTCTGGGCATTGACAGGCAACACCTATCTGGCTCCGTGTCTGGGTGGAGATCTGTGCGCCTTGCTTCAAGCATAGAACAAGTGTCCCGCGTTTGACAACTCCACGAGGGAGAGGAAGTGATGGCCGCTCTGCAGGGATGCTGAGGGAGCCTGGAGGGAAGAGGGCGAATCTCATCTGCCGCTTCTCTCCGGCGATGGGTAGAATGGCGTAGGCCCTCGCTTATACCATTTTCCTCGATCAAAGACACACCTGTAGTGACGCCGGGTCGCACGGCTGCGGACTAGTGCGGAGTCACCGGTCACTTGCTGGCCAAGTGGCCAAAGAAAAAGGAGAACTGAGTGTTATTCCGTCGCGTTTTTGTACGCACAGTCGGACTGTGCCTCCTCCTCGGCGCTGTGGCCCCTACCGGGGTGAGCGCCTACGTATTCAATAACTATAAGTCCTATGCTGTGCCCAGCGTATCCCGGCCCGCATGTACCTTGCTCTCCCCCGATATGTGCAAGTCCACTCCGATAGTCGATCCGGTCTTCGGTGATACCGTAACCCGTGTGACCGACCCTTCCATGTCCCCCAAGGACGGGACGAATCTTACCCTCGGGTTACGCCATGAGTATGCCCGGTATCCCGCGCTGAACGCTAATAACACGCAAGTAGTAGTACTCGTGCGGGGCGGTCTCTGGCGCGGTTTCTACGAGGTTCGTGACCTCAGCGCAAAGGGAATCCGGGTCGCGCGGATTCGCCCAGTGGGCGACCCAGAGTTTTCCTGGCACCCGACAGATCCCACCGTGCTTTTCTACCGTTATGGTAGCCAAATCCGCCTCTTCCACATCAATCCTAACTGTATCAATGTTCCCCTTGGGGTCACGTGTCGCAAGTTCAATCAAACGGCGTATGACAATGGTGGATGGATCGAGACGGTGATGGCCTTCGATGGGACTAATGGTCTGCCGAAATACTACTCGATCGGGACTAGTGAAGAAGGGCGCCCCTCTGACAACTGGCACTACTATGCCTTCATTGGCTACACGAACAGTAGCCTCACAAGCGGACACCTTGTGGTAGCGGATTTATGGAACAAGCGTCTCATCGCCAAACGGGCCCTGAGCTCCCTCCCCAATTGGGTGGGCATGAGTCCAAGGGGAACCTATGTCGTGGCGGCGTGGAGTGACAAAACCCTAGGGACGCGTGTCTATCCCCTGAACCTCTCCTCTAATCGACAGCTCATCCCCAATGCCCCGCACACGGATTTTGTCCTGGGTGTGGATGCCTCCGGGAAGCTGCAGGAGCTGATGGTGTACCGGGCGACGGAAAGTGGCCAGATCGCCCAACTGGGGAATCCCAGCGGCTCGCCGATCGCCGCAGTCCCCCTCGCTGGCGGGAAGCCCTTTGTCCTCCTCGGGAGGGACGCGATAACTGGAAGGGACAAAGGCACCTACTTAGGGTGGAATTGGTTTGGTCAACATTTTAGCGGGATTGCGTCCCGTGCTCACCCGGGCTGGGTTCTGGTCTCTACCTACACCACCTATAACTCTTCCACTACGAATCCTAACTCCCCGCAGAATCCGTTTGCCCGCGAGATTTTCTGGCTCAAGACGGATGGCAGCGGCACGGTGAAGCGCCTCGCCCAGCACCACTCCAATGTGTATATCAATACTTCAGGTAGTAAAGATTACTACGCCGAACCCCATGCGACCAGTTCGTGGGATGGCACCATCGTGCTCGCGACCTCGATCTGGGGGAGTCCCGGGAGTCATTATGATCTCTACACGATCACTCCTCCTCCTGGAATCAGCTGGTGGTAGCATGCCAGAGCGACAGTCGTGGGTAGCGCCGCTGGCGTGAGTAGTGCACCCGGTCGCCACGGAGGCTAACGGGACGACCACCTTCCCCTGAGGCTGGATTGCCCAGGGGAAGGGTCGCTAGAGCAGAAACGGGAGTTCCACTACTCCCTGACCATCGCGGTATTTTCGCTTTTTTCGTTCGAAAGACTGCTGAAGCCCGTACGCTTATCAAATTAACGCAATGAGACAGCCAGCGCCTACGTGCCCTTCTCTTTTGTTCTCAGTTCAGCCTCGTGCTCGACAAGGAAGGCACGGATGTCGTCCGCCATATCCAACAATCGGAGCCACTGCTCTTTGTAGAGTGTGACAGGAAAACGCCCGAGCCCGTAAACTGACACTCCACCTTTCTCGCTGACCTTGAGGGACACCCCCCTCATGGCTCTGTTTTTGAGCGCCGCGTTCTCTGCCCGCAGTCGCTCAAGTTCTGCCAGTAAAGTTTCGTCTGCCATAGATCCTCCTCCTTACGCTATTGCCTAGGAAACTCTACCAACTCGTGGTTGACTTCGTCCAGATTTTCCTGGTGGACGAAGTGTCCAGTACCAGGGACAATGACCTTCCGTAAGCCTCTCGTGAATATGCTTTCCATCCCTTCCTGAATCCGATGGCCTGAATCGTCCCTGTTCTATAAGGCTTACATTGGTATCTTCTTCTTTCTTGCGGTATCTTTATCCATGAACCGGGATGGAGTGCAACCGTCTAGGGATATTCCAGGCACGGAAGGAGACTATATGGTGACGGAAGATCTGCAGGTTGAGCTTAAGAATGGGGTGGGTATTCTCACGCTGAACCGGCCAGACAAGCTGAACGCTCTGACCCCAGCTATGGGCATCGCGGCGGTGGCTGCGCTGCGCGAGTTTGCTGAGAACGCAGAGGTCGGAGCCGTCGTGCTGACCGGCGCGGGGCGTGGGTTTTGTGCTGGTGGAGATGTGTCCGCGATGAATCGCGGCAACGAAATCGGCTCGGCCGAGGACACCTTGGAGCAGAAGATCGATAGGCTGCGTCGGGGACATGAGTGGCCTTGGCTGCTCTACTCGATTCCCAAAGTGACCATTGCGGTGGTCAACGGCCCGGTCGCTGGTGCAGGGTTAGGGTTAGCGATGTCATGCGACCTGCGCATCGCGTCGGATCAAGCGCGCTTTGGTACGGCGTACGCCCGCGTCGGCTATGGCGGGGACTATGGCGCGACCTGGCAGTTAACCCGCTTGGTGGGGCAAGCGAAGGCAAAAGAGCTGTTCTTCCTCGCTGATATGATTTCCGCGGACGAGGCCCAGCGCCTTGGCTTGGTGAACCGGGTGGTGTCGCATGACAAGCTCTGGGAAGAGGCGATGGCGGTTGCCGAGCGAATTGCGGCTGGTCCTCTGGTTAGCTACCGCTACATGAAGGCGAATATTCATATGGCCGGCACGGTGGATTTTCGCACCCTGCTTGACCGGGAAGCGGAGACGCACGTACGTTGTGGACAGACCACAGATCATAAAGAAGGGGTACGGGCCTTTTTGGAGAAGCGCCCACCGCAATTTCGCGGGCGGTAAGGTGGTCTAGGGTCTAGAGTCCCCAAAGAGGTAGAGTGCGCTTTGCGCACTGATACTATGGTGCATGAGCTGCACCCTCCTAGGGGCTTGGCAAAAAGGGGGATTTGTGCAGCCTACCGGTTGCGCGGCCCTTGCCGATCGTGCTATCTCGCCTGCATTAGAGAGTGAACTTGGCGGTTCCCTTCCTGTTCTGTCCGTTTTATGCTGATGGAAAGCGAGGCGGGCTGCTATGACCCCTACCGCATGGTAAGGAAGGAGGGTATCCAAACAAATGGCAGAGAACACACAAGAATGGCGGGAAGAGACGGTGCAGGTTGCCGGTACTGATCTTACCCTGATTCAAGGTGGTACTGGCAGACCGTTGCTCGTGCTGCACGAGGAACTCGGGTTTCCAGGGTGGCTGCGCTGGAACTCAGAACTCGTGCGGAGCCACACGTTGATCATTCCGCAGCATCCTGGGTTTGGCAAATCGCCCCGGGTCGAGTGGGTCCGCAACATCAGAGATCTGGCCGGTTTTTATGCGCGGGTCCTGCGAGAGCGTGGACTCAGCCCGGTTAATGTCATTGGCTTTTCATTAGGAGGCTGGATCGCGGCTGAGATGGCAGCCTGTGATGCGAAACAATTTCACCGTATGGTGCTCGTGGCTCCCACTGGTATCCGGCCGCCAGTAGGCGATATTCTTGACACCTTTGTCGTGACCGCTCGGGCCTATGTGGACGCCAGCGTGCATAATGTGGCGGACACTCCTGAGTTTGCCAAGCTGTATGGGGGTGAACAGACGGCAGAGCAGTATGAAGCGTGGGAAGACGCCCGCGCTGAGACCGCCCGCCTGGCCTGGCAGCCGTACATGTTCAACCCTAGCCTGGGCCCGTTGCTAGAAGGTGTCGTAGGGCTGCCGACCCTGTTGATCTGGGGCAGGGAGGACAAGGTAGTGCCAGTGAGCGCGGCGGAGGTGTATCATCACTCCATTGCCGGTTCCGAACTTGTGGTGTTCGAGGGCTGTGGACACCGACCGGAGATCGAGAAATCTCAGGAATTTGTTGAACGCGTGCAGCGTTTCCTAGCCTAACGACATTAAGGAACTGTCTCTTATACACATCTGACGCTGCCGACG
>CAZAYE010000325.1:0-5029 GCA_964489255.1 uncultured Enterobacteriaceae bacterium | reverse complement strand
AACCTGGCCATGACGATCGGTCCTGCCCTGGGTGCAGCTTTGGTTGGGCCGATCGGCTTTGCCGGTCTGTTCTGGCTCTCCTCCTCATTAGCGCTGGCGAGCCTGGTAATGGTGCAATTTGTCAGTGAGCCGGCTCGTGCCCACGTTCATGCTCACACCGGCGGGCAACGCCCACCGTTGTTCAGCCGTGCTGCCTTGTTCCCAGGGTTCATCGCCATGTGCATGACGATGACCTTTGGCACTGTCGTGTCCTTCCTGCCACTGTTCGTCCGGGACCATCAACTTGGCAATCCAGGGTTGTTCTTCACCGTGTACTCCATCTTCGTTGTCGCTTCGCGCCCCTTTGCCGGGCAGTGGTCTGATCGCTTTGGCCGGATGGCAATAATTATTCCCGGGATGATGGTTCTGGCTGTGTCGATGGTTATCCTGGCGTATACGACCTCGAGGTGGGGGTTGCTCGGATCAGCAATGCTGCAAGGCCTAGGTTTCGGCTGTGTGCATCCATCGATCATGGCGTGGGTAGTAGACAGCTCGACCGTGCATGACCGTGGTCCCGCGCTTGCCACCTTGATGGGTGCATTTGATGTTGGAGTTGGTCTCAGCGCTATTGGCCTCGGTATTGTCTTACAGCACACCAACTTCACAGTGCTCTATCTGTGTGCAGCGGGAATCGCGTTGATCGGTGGAGGGGCCTGCGCGGGAGTCACGTTCTTGCGCGGGAGCCGATAGGAACAAGGGTCTCTGATTTTTGATCCTTCCTCTCCTGGTCATACACGACAGGCAAATCAGTATTACACGGCTCCTTCTGTCCGCAGTCGCGCTACTTCCTCTGGTGTATAACCGAGCAGTGAGGTTAACACCTCATTAGTGTGTTCTCCCAAGAGCGGTGGGTAGGTGCGGTGTGTCAGGGGTGTGGCTGACAGCTTGAGCGGCGAGCCAGTGAGCCGTACCTCACCAGCGGTTGGATGCGGGACAGTCCACACCATATCTCGTGCTTGAACCTGAGGATCAGCAAAAACCTGATCGATAGCCTGAACCGGGCCACAGGGAATCCCTGCAGCGGCGATCTCGTGAAGCCAGAAAGCGATGTCTTGAGTTGCAAAAATTTCCTGCAAGATAGGAATGAGAGTGTTGCGATGCTGCACCCGTGCTGGATTAGTGGCGAAACGCGCGTCGGACGCGAGCTCAGGACGTCCCAGTCTACGGCAGAGCTTCTGCCACTGTCCATCATTGCCTACGGCTAGGCAGAAGAAGCCGTCGCGGGCACGGAACGATTGGTAGGGGACAATCGTAGGATGGCCGTTGCCGAAACGGCCGGGGCGCTGCCCGGACACGAGAAAATTACTCGCGACGTTTGCCAGCCACGCCACCTGGGAATCGAGGAGAGAGATATCGAGCGCCTGTCCCTGACCGGTACGAACGCGAGCGAGCAACGCGGCCTGAATCGCATTGGCAGCGAACAAACCAGCGGTGATGTCAACGATTGCCACACCAACTTTCATGGGTTCGCCATCCGGCTCGCCGGTAATACTCATGACGCCACCGCGCCCCTGAATGATGAAATCATAGCCTGGCAAATCCTTATCTGGCCCAGTCTGGCCGTAACCAGTGATCGAGCAGTACACTAACCCTGGATTCAACGCTTTGAGGCGCTCGTACCCCAGCCCCAGTTCCGCGAGTTCTCCTACCTTAAAGTTTTCGACTAAGACGTCACTGATACGCGCGAGCTGGCGGATAATCTCTTGGCCTGCGGCAGACTTGAGATTGACCGTGATACTTTTTTTATTACGATTGGCACAGAGATAATATGCGCTTTCTCCACCGGCAAACGGTGGCCCCCAGGCGCGCGTGTCATCGCCTGAGCCCGGCCGTTCTACTTTGATAACCTCGGCCCCAAGGTCACCGAGCAGCATCGTGCAGTACGGTCCGGCCAGAACGCGAGAGAGATCGAGGATGCGAAAACCTGAGAGGGGGGAAGGCATATGAGTAGTCAGTAGTTCGCTGCTTCCTGTTTCACAGACTCGCCGATTCCCCGATTCTCCGGTTCTCCGATTCCTCTTACTGCCAAGCTCAGAGTTTGGCAATGGTCGGCCATTTCTGCCACTCCTCGTTTCACTAAGAGCTATCCGCTTCCTTGATTGACACTCTTAGCTCACCAGAGATACTCTCGCCCTCACCAAAGGAGTGTCGATACGATGCAGACCACTACGATGCAATCTGACCTCAATTTTGACTTTGGCGAACAGAAAGACCTCCTCCGCCAAGAAATTCGCAAGCTGGTGGACCGGGAATGCCCGCGCGAGTACGTGCGGCAAATGGATGAAAAAGAAGAATTTCCCCGCCGTGTGTGGGACGCCTTGGCGGACACCGGCTACCTCAGTATCCCCATTGATTCTCAGTACGGCGGCTCCAGTGGCGACATCCTGGATATGGTGATCGTCGTTGAGGAGATGGCCAAAAAAAGCGCCTCCATCGCCCTAACTTTCATGATGTCGAGTTGTTTTGGTGCCAAGGCACTCGCTTTTGCTGGCAACGAAAAGCAGAAACAAGAACTGTTGCCTCGCCTGGCGTGCGGTGAGGTCATGTTCGCGATCTCCATCACTGAGCCCGATGGCGGCACTGACGTGCTCAACGTGATGAAAACGACTGCGAGGGCCGACGGTGATTATTTTGTCATCAATGGCTCGAAGGTATGGACTACCTGCGCCCACTTAGCAGACTACATGGTGGTCTATGCCCGCACCAACCCGAACGCAGCCAAGAAAACTCAAGGTATCACTACATTCCTGGTGGATCCCAAGACACCAGGCATCGAAATCCGCAAGATCAACAAACTGGGCATCCGGGCGACCAGCTCATTCGAGGTTTTCTACAATGATGTACGCGTGCCGCGTGAGAACCTCCTGGGACGGCAGGACTACGGCTTCTACGATCTGCTGCCCATGCTGAACAATGAGCGCATTCTCGTGGCGGCCATCTGCCTAGGGCTGGCGCAGGCGGCATTCGCGGATGCGTTGGCATACGCGCAGCAACGTCACGCCTCCGGCAAGCCGATCGGCCAGTTCCAAGCGATTCAACATGAACTCGCGAGAACAGCCACGGACATCGAGCTGGCTAAGCTGATCACCTATAAAGCCGCGTGGATGCAATCCTTGGGGCGGGAGTGTGGACAGGAAGCGAACATGGCTAAGTTGGTTGCCGCGAATACCGCCTGTCAGGCGGCGGACCGCGGCATGCAAGTCCTCGGCGGTTACTGTTACAGCATGGAGTTTGACATGCAGCGATACTGGCGTGATGCTCGCCTTTACCGCATTGCACCGATCACGGATGAGATGGTGTTGAACTTCATCGGGGAACGGTTGGGGTTGCCCAGATCGTTTTAGCAGGTCTTCCTTATTCATGCCGGAGCGAGGGAAACGCCAACGTCTCGATATCCTCTTGACCGAGCGTGGCCTAGCGGTGAGCCGTGAGCAGGCCAGGCGATTAATCATGGCGGGAGCGGTGGTGGTGGACGAACAACGGATAGACAAGCCCGGAGCGCTCGTGAACCCGGGCGCGTTGCTGCGGATCAAGGATGAGGCGCGCGCTCGCTATGTGAGCCGTGGGGGATACAAGCTTGAGGCTGCGCTCCACGCTTTTGCCATTGATGTTACTGGTGTGGTCGCCCTTGATGTTGGGGCTTCAACTGGTGGTTTTACCGACTGCCTGTTACAGCATGGAGCTGCCAAGGTCTTTGCTGTGGATGTCGGTTATGGCCAGCTCGCCTGGTCCTTACGTCAGGATCACCGAGTCATCAACCTAGAACGGTGCAATATCCGGACCCTTGAGCAGAACCTCCTGGATGAGATCCCGACCTTGGCAGTGATTGACGCCTCGTTTATCTCTTTGACGCTTATCCTTCCCAAGGTACTGACGCTCATCGCTCCGCTTGGTACTGTCATTGCCCTGATCAAACCACAATTCGAGGTCGGCAAGGGTAGAGTCGGCAAAGGTGGAGTCGTCCGTGACCCGGCGCTCCACGCTGAGGTTGTCGCTCGTTTGCACGTTCAGGCTAAAGAATGGAACGTTGCGGTCAAAGGGGTTGTCGAGTCTCCGCTCCTTGGCCCCAAGGGGAACAAGGAGTTTTTCATTTGCTTGCAAAAACGCTAGACTTGCTCTACTTGTTTCCTCTCTACACTGTGGGAGAGGAAGCCTGTATAGGCTTCTACCTGTCTGCCGACAGGCAGGTTGGAGGAGGGAAGTGAACGAATGCTTGGCAAGTCTCATCGCTTGATGGCTGTCTCCGGGGCAGTGTTACTCGGTGCATCTCCTCTTCAGGCAGCCGCCGCAGCATTAGGCGCGACCTTGCCCGATCGGATCGAAGTCGTCGGCTTGCCTCACCGTGGCGTCTCGCACTGGCCTTGGCCCTGGGCATTGGCCGTGTGGTCGATGCAGGTACAGCATTCGGAATGGGGAACGTTGCTTGCCTGGTGGTTGGCTGGCGCGCTGTTTCACATCGGCGCTGATCTGTTTACTATCGGTGGAATTCCGCTCATCCTGCCCAACTGGCGTATCCGTTTGGGGGCACTCCGGACCGGTGGATTTGGCGAATACCTGGTCGTCGCGTTGTTTATCATTGCCGCGCTGATGCACGTATTGCACCTGCAGATAGTGCCCGTGGGAAGACCGTGAGCAGTAGCCAGTTGTCAGTTGTCAGTGGCCAGTTGCCAGTGATAGAGTGGCTTCTCTTTGCTGACAACTGAGAACTGATAACTGGGAACTCTTTTATGTCGCTCACCGAACGACTTCATCACGCCGCAGCCCCGATCTGGCGGAAGACTCTAGCTCACCCATTTGTTACTGGACTCGGAGATGGGACGTTGCCTCTGGAGAACTTTCAGTTCTACATGTGTCAGGACTATGTATTTCTCATCGAGTACAGTCGGCTTCTGGCCTTAGCTACGGCGAAAGCGCCAGATCTAGGGACGATGGGACGCTTTGCGCAGTTGCTTGACGCTACGCTGAACCATGAGATGGCGTTGCATCGTGA
>CAZAYE010000324.1:0-5039 GCA_964489255.1 uncultured Enterobacteriaceae bacterium | reverse complement strand
ACTCGAATGGCGGCAGAAAGTGGCGCTCCCGAAAACTTCACCTTCCCTCGCTCCTCATCCCCGTAGACGAATAACTATGGTTGATTCACCTCCCAGCGAAGAGTACCAGTGGCCGGGTGACCGGCTGAGAACGGAACAACTGTCTTCTCGCTCAATGCTGAAGGAGGAAAATCTATGAGCGTACTCGTTGTTGTCCAAGGCAACCCTCACCCAGATCGCGCTGAAACTCTCCAGCAGTACCAACAGACCGCCCGAGCGGTGATTGCTAAGCATGGTGGGCAAGTAGTTGCGCGTGGGAGCGGGCTCGGGAGCCTGAGCGGGTCCCGACGCTGGCAGGTCGGTATCGTGCTGCGCTTTCCCGACCAAGCCGCGGTCAACGCCTGGTATAATGACCCGGACTACCAGAAAGTCCTCCCGTTACGTGCCCAAGCGTATGCTGAGTTAGAGATCGCCATGTATCAGGAGTAACGCGTATGGTAACACCAAGAGTGTCACGACGAGGATTTCTCAGGGGCCTTGGTGCAGTCACTGTGGCTGCAGCTATGGCTGGACGGGTTCCAGTTCCAAAAGTTGCTCAGGCTGCTCCATCTACAGCCCGCACTGTCCGCTTCGGCGTGCAGACGCCACCACAGCATGTTACCTATGCGGACCTTCTCCAGACGTGGCGGGAGGCAGATGAGCTAGGTTTTGACACCGCCTTCGTTTTTGATCATTTTATTCCTATTTACTCCGATCCCAACGGGCCGTGTTTTGAAGGCTGGACCCTGCTGTCCGCCTTAGCAGCGCAGACCAAACAGGTGAAGGTCGGGGTTCTTGTTACTGGCAACACCTATCGTTACCCTGCTGTCCTGGCCAAGATGGCGGCCACGGTAGATCATGTGAGTAATGGACGCTTGATTCTCGGGATCGGCGCTGGCTGGTTCGAGCTAGAACATACGGCATACGGCATCCCTTTTTCCACGGCGGGCAGGAGAGCCCGGCAACTGGGTGAGGCGGTGCAGGTCATGAAGCTATTGTTCACCCAGCAGAAAAGCAACTTTAGCGGCAAATATTACCAACTCAAGGATGCCCTTTTTGAACCCAAGTCCGTCCAGAAGCCGCATCCGCCGATCCTCATTGGCGGCATGGGGCCCAAGGTGATTCAGCCGATCGTGGCACGCCACGCCGACATCTGGAACTTCTTTGTCCGCGACGGAGACCCCCAGCAGGCCAAAGAGATTTGTAGCAAATTTGATGAAATCTGTCGCAGAGTCGGTCGTGACCCAGCCCAGGTTGAGAAGTCGGCCTCGGTACGACCGCCGCAGCTGACCGGCACGAAAGAGGAAGTGCGCAGTCGCATTCAGGCATTGGCTGATGCTGGCATTCAGCACTTCATCATCTCGCTTCCCGCCCCCCATGACCGCGAGTTACTACGCCGTTTTGCCAAGGAGGTTATGCCAGCGTTTCGGACGGCGTAGGAGGCGTATCGAGCCGGTCGACTCGCCGCAGTTGCGGGAAGAGCCACGCCCAGAGCACAACGACGGCAATCGTCCCGACCCCGCCGACAATGACGGCCGGCACTGTGCCAAACCATGCAGCGGTAATGCCAGATTCAAACTCTCCTAACTCATTGGAGGCAACAATAAAGACTGACTCGACGGCGCTCACTCGGCCGCGCATTTCATCAGGAGTAGCAACGAGTACTAAAACCCGACGAATCACCACGCTGACCATGTCTGCAGCTCCGAGGATCACCAGCGTGCCTAGCGACAGCCACAGGTTCTGCGAGAGCCCAAAACCAATCGTCGCAAGGCCAAACACTCCTACAGTTCCAAGCAGTAGGTGACCAGCACGCTTGGTAACTGGTCTGAGTACCAAGAGCATTGCCATGGTCAGCGCGCCGATGGCAGGAGCGCTGCGGAGAAGGCCGAGTCCCCACGGCCCTACTTGTAAGATATCTCGCGCATAGATCGGCAGTAAGGCGGTTGCGCCGCCCAAGAGCACCGCGAAGAGGTCCAGGGAGATCGCGCCAAGAACGAGCGGATGAGTGCGGATAAAGGCGATGCCAGCGACCACCGAACTCCAAGTCGTTATTTGACGATCCGCTGCAACACCTCCTAGATGAATCGTGCTCACGAGGAACGCAGCCACAATCAGGAGGAACGTACAACAGCTATAGACAATGCCTGAACCGATGGCATATAGAAGACCACCGACCGCTGGTCCCGCAATCGTGGCAGTCTGCCAGGCCGAGGAACTCCATGCTGCAGCGGTGGCAAACTGGTGCGAAGGGACAAGGCTCGGCATCAAGGCAACCGACGCGGGGAATTCAAAGGCACGAGCAGTACCGAAGAGAAACAAAACTCCGAAGATGAGCATCGCATTGGTATTGCCTAGGACGGTCAAGACAAGCAAGCATAAGGCGCAGCCTGCGTCTACGAAGATACACAACGCAAGGATCCGGCGGCGATCATAGCGGTCAGCGACATGACCGCTCACTAACGCAAAGAAAAGCGCAGGGAGGAACTGCACCAATCCAACGACGCCCAAATCGAGAGGATTGCGGGTCAAGTCGTAAACCTGCCAACCAACTGCGACCGCTTGCATTTGTATGGCTAAGGATGTGCACAGTCGGGCTATCCAATACCGGCGGAATCCTTGATAGTGAAACGCTGACATCGGCGTGGCAGCCAGTTGCGGATCCAAAGAGGCTCCTTTGCCAATATCGGCTTTCAGGTGCGCTGTGTGGAGGAAGGTGCGCTGCGCTTGCCGCACCTGGAGTCTGCTCTCCAAGAATCATGTCTACAGCGGTGAGAATTGACAGTCATGAACGTAGGTGTATATCCTCCCTCAATCCCTCCCGCAAGGGAATCACTGCAAGTTAATCAGAAAGGGAGCAAGTATGACGGCGAAAGAATGGCTGGTCGGTTTCGCGAGCAAACTCGGAGTAGACGCGCCAACTGACGAGCAAGTGAGTGATTTGCTCCGGCTCGCCGGTGAAGCGGCGCATGCTTCGGAACGCACGGCTGCACCTGTCGCTTGTTGGCTCATTGCGCGCGCTGGTCTCTCGCCTGCAGAGGCCCTCGAAGTCCTCGAAAACTGGAAGAAGCAAGGATTCTAACCCATCACGACAGCGGTATGGCTTCGTGAGCAGGACAGCTAGGAAGAAGGGAGCAGCGATGGCTAATGCAGCGACTTGCATTTTGCACGCAATGCGCGATTTGGCACCAACCATCAACGCGCGTGGCGCAGAGACTGAGGATCGCGCTTAGCGTGTGCTCTTCATATCTCGGCGCAGCCGAGCCGGCTGCGCCACCTGCTGTCTGGTTGTCTTATAGTGGCACGGGCCGCTGGCCTGTGCCGAGTGTGGGATGACACATTCTACTGCTCTTCGTACCACTGGATCGCGCCGCGCAGTCCCCGTTCTTCACGGACCTTCTTGATCTCCTCGTTACCCGGGCCAAAGTGGAAGAGCGCATCATATTCTGCACCGGAGAGGACAGAAGCACGGAACCCTCGGTAGTCCATGGCTCGGTTAATGGCAAGTTTCTCCAGTTGCAACTTCTGAGCCGGAACCCTCGCCACACGCCGCGCATAGCGGTATGTTTCCTCTTCTAATTTTTCTGCCGGGAAGGCCCGTGTGGCAAAGCCCATTGCTTCCGCTTCTTTACCACTGATCTGGCTGCCCGGCAGGAACGCCAAGTATTTGGTGCGATGTGGGCCGACCATCCAATTCCAAAAGGCACTGACAAATCCTGCACCGGCTGGGATCGAAGGAAACCCGATCCGAGCATTCTCGGCGACGAAGATGATATCGGTGCAGATACACAACTGTGTGGCTCCGGCCAGACAATAACCATGCACCATCGCGATCACCGGTTTAGGAAGATCACGCAACCGTAGCCAGTTCTCCACATACCGCTGCAACATGGCCCTATCGTCATCAATAGTAAAAGGTTTGGAGCGTCCGCTGCTGCTCCCGCCGCTTAGATCGTAGCCGGTAGAAAAGGCTCGACCAGCACCGCGAATGATCAACACTTTAATATCGGGATCGGTTGCCACCGTATCGATGGCCGCGGCGAATTCCGCAATGAGAGAGGAACTTAGAGCGTTCAGTTTTTCGGGGCGATTCAAGGCGATTGTGCCAATGCGGTCTTGTTTCTCCAGTGTCACGACGGTCAGTGCCATACTGCCTCCTTTTTTCCTGCCCGATCCTGGGCGTCGATGTGCGTGAGGGCGATCCTAGGCACCTCAGGGGGTGGCGTCAACCGTTGTCACTGTTTGTCTATTGGGGTTGCTGCAGGTTTGTCGGGACTTGATGAATTGGACCCCTACCAGATGAAAGGCAAGTTGGTATAAGTTATCTGCCGATGGTCTTGCTTGAGAGGAGAGCACTATGAAAGCGATTCGCATCCATGAATTTGGTCCTCCGGAGGTTATGCGCTTGGAAGATGTCCCAGACCTGAAACCTGGTCCAGGGCAGGTTGTGGTCCGCATCCACGCAGTCGGTGTCAATCCAGTCGAGACGTACATTCGTTCCGGCATTTACCCCAAGCCTCCGACACCCTACACGCCGGGTGCGGACGGAGCCGGGGTGGTGGAAGCGGTTGGTGAAGGGGTCAGCCGTGTGGCTGTGGGTGGCCGGGTGTACACCGCCGGGTCACTGAGTGGCACGTACGCCGAACACGCACTCTGCAGAGAATCGCAAGTCCATCCCTTGCCGTCATGCGCCTCTTTCGCGCAGGGAGCGGCAGTCAACGTACCGTACGCCACCGCCTATCGCGCCCTTTTCCAACGGGCACAGGCGAGTCCCGGCGAAGTGGTCTTTGTGCATGGGGCAAGCGGGGGCGTAGGCATCGCTGCCGTGCAACTCGCCCGTGCCGCAGGAATGACAGTCATCGGCACAGCGGGAACAGCACAAGGACGACGTTTGGTAGTCGAGCAAGGCGCGCACCACGTGCTCGACCATCGCGCCCCAGGATACTTGGAGCAAGTACTGGCGCTGACCAATGGTCGTGGCGCGGATGTCATTCTGGAGATGCTCGCCAATGTGAATCTCG
>CAZAYE010000323.1:0-5042 GCA_964489255.1 uncultured Enterobacteriaceae bacterium | reverse complement strand
GCGAAAGGAAAATTGATTGAGCTGGAAGAACCTCTGCCCTTTTCCGAGAGGCAGCCGGTCATCGTCCTGGTCGAGCCTTTGGCAGCTCAATTCCAGGCCGGTTCCCCAGCGGTGATCGGGCAGGTGATGCATGAACCACCGCACCCTACGGCAGAAGATATCGATGAATTAGAGTGGGCGATCGAAGAGGCCAAGCTCTCCGTGCGCCAGGAAGGCGTGTTTGATAAATGACGCTCGGCCGCCTTATTCACTCACCACAGCTTGCGCACAGGCAGTATGAATCGAGGCAAGACAGGATCTCCACTGAGAATAGCGGGATCATCCAGCACTTCGACAGGCTGGCTAGGGCGGTAGACGTACACCCGCTTTTCTAGGGGATCAATTAACCAACCGAGGCGCGCGCCGTTGGCCATGTACTCCTGCAGCTTCTCGTGAAGATCTGACAAGGTATCT
The DNA here is from genome assembly GCA_964489255.1 of uncultured Enterobacteriaceae bacterium. GTDB lineage: Bacteria > Desulfobacterota > Binatia > Bin18 > Bin18 > CAZAYE01. The sequence goes on along the minus strand of CAZAYE010000323.1, from coordinate 4,589 downwards.
GTCGGTGATCGGAGTTCCACCACGAAGTCGGGACACAGAGGGGCAAACTTTACTCGTTGAGCTTGGGTGAGCGGGCTCCACCGATCTTGCTTCACCCACGAAGCATCAGGCGAGCGAATCGCCCCGTTTGGCAGGGTAAACCCAGCGGACGAATCGAACGCCAGGCCCGTACCGTCAATTCTGGCCCAGGCGACAAGATGGTGAGTGAGAATGCCATTGCGCCATCCGGTTTCTGATCCTGTTGGAGGCATAATCACCAATTCCTGTTGAGCAGTGAGTTCAAAGCGGAGATCTCGATTCTCCTGACACAGGAGAGCGAACTGCTCCTCGGTCAGCTTGACCCTGCGGACGTTGAGCTTGAATGGCGGGCTGAATTCTGACGCTGCGGCTGGCTGGGGCATCGTTGCCTCTTTTTATCGGTGCGCAGAGCGCACCCTACCTTTCTATCTTTTACAACAGTGGGCTGGTCTGTAATAGCACGCCATTGTGGATGAGAAAACTGCGGATGTAATTTGCCTTCTGCCGTTTCTCGCCAGGGCTGCCTTCGGCTTGTTGCTCGAACTCGGCGATCTTCTCAGCATAGAAGCGCCGGCCTTTCACGCGGATCTTCTTGCCACCTTCGACGTCACGCAGACAGTCATCGATAATCTGATCTGGATCCTTTTCGATCCGGGCACAGAACTCTGCTAACACCCGGAGGCGTTTCGCATCGTTCTCGGACGAGACTCCCGACTGATCCTGCACCCCAGCGATCCAAGTCTGGACGGTTTTGTGCTCGTTAAGATTCGTATTCATTCTTCCTCTATTCCTTCTCTTCCTGACTCCGGACTCCGGACTGAACGACTCCAGACTTGTTTTCTTCTTCTTTGGCCTGGGGGCTGCGGCTATTTGCCGGGGAAGTCTACACCCTTTTTTCGCGGCAAGACAAGGGTGGGGGAGAGGACTGCGGAATGCGGAGTGAGGAATGCGGATTGTAGAAGGGAAAGCGGCAAACGATCGGTTTTGACCTGTGAGTTACCTCCGCGGCTGGAACTTGGTATAAGGGGGCTTTACATTGCCCGGTGAAGGAGTGGTTCTGATGAAGGGATGGGCCCGCATTGTTCTCGTTGGCATCTCTCTGTCTACGGTAAGCTGCGGTATACAGCCGCCGCCGCGCAAACAGACAATTGTCCTGCCTACCTTGTCCTGTGAAGAAGCCAACCGTCTAGCATACCGAACTGTGACCGTCCTGGGCTACACGCCTTCCTCCCTGCAAATCGCCACTCCCGGTCAGCCCGGACGTATCTTGGCGCGCAAGGAAGGCGCCAAGGATGGGATGGTAACGATCACCTGCAACGAAAGTGGTGCGGTTGTAGAACCTGAGAAAACCGGTCTCGTAGTGCCATCCTTAGTTGGGCCGGCCGAACGACCAGGGGAGTTCCCGCAGATTTTTAAACAAGCCTTTAACATCCTGCGCGGCACTCAGGAGGCAGTCGCCGCCAGAGGACCGGAAAAAGGGTTGAATCTGACCATGACCCCGCTCAATAGTTTTGAGTCACAGATTGAACTTGGGGCAGACCTCCCTGCTAGTGGGGTGCTTCCTGTCAAGGTGATCATTAGCAACAATACGTCGCGGCCTTATGGGCTCGATGCCAGCAAAGTGTTCCTCCAGCCTACCACTGGCGGGAGAGTGGCCCCCATCGCCCCTCCGGCCGCTGGGCAAAGTAAGGCTTTGCAGGGAGAGATGACGTTACAACCTGGACAAGTAGTGAGCGGATACCTGTTTTATCCCGCAGGTCAGTACACCTCTGCGCGTACTACGCTGGTAGACAAAGAAACGGAAGAAGGTGAAGGGTTTTCTATCCAGTTCTAGGGGCAGAGGCGTTAATCTGCCCCACTTACTCTGAGGGCATTTGGGCACGCCTAGAAGGAGGGTTTTTTTCGATGTCACTTCGTACGCGCAACTGTATGGGGCTGTGGGTGCTGGTTTGGAGTGTTGCTCTTCTCCTACCAGTCCAGGCTGAGCTGAAACCTGGAGATATACTAGATAAGACGAACTGGCAGGAAGCCAAAGGGAAAATGCCAGAGGCAATCCTCAAGCGGTTTGAGAATGGCCAGCATATTTCCAAAGTCATTGAAGTACCACCCGAAGGACTGCGCTGGGGCACTCGCTTCCTCAAACTAACGGAAGCCAATGTGGGCAAGTACGCGATCGGTCCTGAAGGCTACCTCATCGAAACCGCGACCAATACCTGGATGCGCTATACGGACGGTGGGTTTCCCTTTCCCCAGATTGAGCTCAACGATCCCCAGATCGCCCTGAAAATTATGTACAACTTCGCTTTGGCAGGCGGACCAGTCGATGATATTGATTTGTTCGTTAATATCTTCTGGGTCGGGGCCTCTGGCATGGAGCGGTATGTCGATCTCAAAGGACAAGCGATCCCGTACGGCGCGCGTTGGACTGGTCCTATTCCCAACCCAGACGAAGTTGCCGTCAAGGTGTTAATCTATGGGACTGCTCCCTATGATGCCGTTGGCTTAGCGACGCTCACGTGGTCCTACCTGGATCCAGAAAAGTGGACCTCAGTATGGGCCTACATTCCTATCTTACGTCGGGTTCGGCGTCTGTCCGCGGCCAATACCTCGGATGGGTTGTTTGGTTCGCACTTTAGTCGCGATGATGGCGGGACCTTCTCAGGCAAGATCCACTACTTCACCTGGAAGTTGATTGGCGAACAAGAGGCCCTTGTCCCCTACACCCTGCCGACCCCCAAAATATGGAAGAAGACTGAGCGAGGACTGCTGCTCCCGGCCGATGACAATGCCGCGATCATGCCGTGGCCTGGAAAGAGCAAAATGTTCGACCGCAGCGGCATCCAGTGGCAAGGAGCGGCGTGGTGGCCAACCAACTTGTATTTGACTAAGCGGCCGGTATGGCTCGTCGAGGCCGTCGCCAAAGACCCATATTATGCCTATGGGCGGCAGGTCATCTGGATCGATAAAGAATTGTTTCGTGGCTACTACAAAGAAGTCTATGACCGCGCTGGCCGATACTGGAAGACAATCTTGGTCGGCGGTGGACAGGCGCTCAGTGAAGATGGCGTGTTCTCCACCCGTCAGGCTGATTTCGGCTTGGCCCTCGATGAGCACGCCGCAACCGCGGCCAATGTAGTCTTACCGCTCCGCGAAGGTAATGACATTCGCGTCAATGTTGGCCTCGATCCAGATGACTTTGGTTATCAAGGATTGACACGATTCGGGAAGTGAACGAGGCTACGGCAGAGGGTAGGCAATATGGTGAGACCTGCGCGTGTGCAAGAAGCTATTCGCCATACCTCCGAACCTAAGGGAACGGGGACCGATCTCCGTTCGGAGTTTGAGCGTGACCGAGCGCGCATTATCCATTCGGCAGCCTTTCGCCGCTTACAAGGGAAGACTCAAGTTTTCGGCGTCTATGAGGGAGACTTCTTCCGCACGCGACTCACCCACTCGCTCGAAGTGGCACAGATTGCCAAGGGCATCGCCCTCGGCTTAGGTGCCGACACTGACTTGGTCGAGGCCGTCTGTCTGGCGCATGATCTCGGACATCCGCCTTTCGGCCATACGGGCGAGTCCACACTCCACCAGCTTATGCGGGACTACGGCGGCTTTGAGGGCAATGCCCAAACTTTTCGTATCCTCACTCGGTTGGAACGCAAGCATGCCGAGTACGAGGGATTGAATCTGACCTATCAGACGCTGGACGGCGTGTTGAAATACAAAACCTGTATTGATGCGACCACGCTAGCCGCAACACTCGAAGGGCCGGTCAAAGGGTTCTACGCCTGGGATCGCGAGTTAGTGGAAGCCATCATCAGCGCTACGGGCACCGGCTGCGAACGCAGCTTCGAGTGTCAGATCATGGATGTGGCTGATGATATTGCTTACTCAGTGCACGATCTAGAAGACAGTCTCAAAGCCGGCTTCATTACCATGGCCGATTTTCGCCGCCTGCCGCCACCGCGGGTCGTGCGCGATGTGAATCTGAAGCTGGCTCCCCTGGGATACACAGTTGGTGAAGACGTGATCCATGCGGAACTGATACGGCTTGTTGATCGCCTGGAGGGGCTCGAGCGCACCGCAGGCCGGGCCGCGCGTAAAATGCTCACGCGCGATTTAATCAACGAATTTGCCAGTGCGGTGACGATTCAGCCGGATGGACGAATCGATGCCGAGCTTTCCAGCCGCGTGCGGATCGAAGTGCTGAAAGCGTTTGAGTCATACAAAGTAATTTTTAACCCACGCGTCACCACTTTAGGACATAAGGGCAAAGAAGTGTTGCGGCGCTTGTTCACCGTGCTCGACCAGGGCCAAGAGTCGATCGGCCTGTTGCCTGAAGATCACGGTGAAGCTTACGAACAGGCGCTCCTCAACGGCGACGACACTGCTCGCAAACGCGTGATCTGTGACTTCCTTGCCGGGATGACCGACTCCTACGCGATGCGCTTCTACGGCCGCTTGTTCATGCCCGGCGAGGGCAGTTTCTACGAGATGCTTTAGTGGGGGCTGGGTGTTGGGGAGTAGGTCTCAATGCTCATGACATCGTAGAGTGTTTTTCGTCCATAAGC
>CAZAYE010000322.1:947-5048 GCA_964489255.1 uncultured Enterobacteriaceae bacterium | reverse complement strand
GGTTCAGAATATGTAACCGTCCGTCCCGCGCCTCATACAAAGCCTGACGCATGATTTCACGCGTGACGCCAGAAATCTTGATGTCCATCTGGAGGGCAGTGACACCCTGGGCGGTCCCCGCAACTTTGAAATCCATATCGCCGAGATGGTCTTCATCTCCCACGATATCGCTCAGCACCCGAATCTCTTCCCCGTCTTTAATGAGGCCCATAGCGATCCCGGCCACCGGCGCTTTAATCGGTACGCCTGCATCCATCAGTGACAGTGTCCCTCCACACACGGTCGCCATTGAAGACGAACCGTTCGATTCGAGAATCTCGGACACCACCCGGATAGTATACGGGAAATCATTCTCTCCGGGGATTACCGCTTGGAGCGCTCGCTCGGCTAAAGCGCCGTGGCCGATCTCGCGCCGACCTGGGCCACGTAACGCCCGCACTTCCCCCACACTAAAGGGCGGGAAATTATAGTGCAGCATAAACTTCTTGTACTGTTCACCAATAAGCGCATCAACCTTTTGCTCGTCGGAAGCAGTCCCGAGGGTGGCAACAACTAGAGCCTGGGTTTCCCCGCGGGTAAACAGAGCGGATCCATGGGTCCGCGGCAGCACATCGACTTCGCAGGAAATCGGACGGATGTCGGTAAGGCCGCGGCCGTCCACTCGCCGGTTCTCGCGCACCACTAATGCACGCAGGGTCTCGCTTTCCAGTTCTTCAAGAGCTGTCTGGACCTCTTTTTCCCTGCCGGCATACTCCTCGGCCAGAGCCATCTTGGTCTCTTCTTTGGCTGTCGCAACCGCCGCACCTCTTTCGTGCTTACCGACTATCAAAAAGGTGGCACGCAGTTTCTCGGCCGTTAGTTCATGCACTCGGCGGATCAGCACGGTGTCAGGCGGAACCACCACCAAAGCTCGCTTTGGTTTTCCAACAATCCGCGCAATTTCGTCCTGGGCATCAAGAATAGGCTTCACCGCCTCTTGCGCCAAGAAGAGCGCCTCAAGCATGTCCTCTTCGGGCACGATGCGTGCACCCCCTTCAACCATGACAATGGTATCCCGACCGGCAGCAACAAAGAGATTAACGTCGCTCTCAGCAAACTGACTCTGGAGAGGATTGACCGTCAGGGTGCCACGCAACCGACCAACGCGCACTCCAGCAATAGGACCGCGGAAGGGAATATCGGAAACCTGGAGCGCAGCCGAGGCGCCGATCAACGCGATCGTGTCAGCATCGTTCTCGCGATCAACTGAGAGGACCGAGGCAACCACCTGTGTCTCGCAGAAAAACCCGTCAGGAAAGAGCGGCCGGAGCGCCCGATCAACCAAGCGCGAAATCAGGATCTCGCGCTCTGAAGGTCGTCCCTCGCGTTTGAAGAAGCCGCCGGGAATTTTTCCCGCAGCAAAAGTACGCTCCTGATAATCGACCGTTAACGGGAAAAAATCCGTCCCTTCGCGTGGAGCAGAGGACGCGACCACGGTCACGAGGACTACTGTCTCTCCATAGGAGACCACTGCCGCTCCGCTGGCCTGTTTGGCCACGCGCCCAGTCTCAATGGAAAGGGAGCGTCCATAGAATTCCATTTCTATCTTTTTATACATGAGTGTGTACCTTGCCGCTGGCGTCTACAGTGAAGCGCCTTTCAGGGAGCAGTTCTGAGCTGGGAAAAAATAAGACGCTTATCGACGAAGCCCGAGGCGCTCAATCAGGCTTCGATAGCGTTGATGATCAATCCCGCGAAGATAATCGAGCAGACGACGCCGTTGCCCAACCATCCGGAGGAGACCGCGCCGTGAGCTATGATCTTTGGCGTGCGTTTTAAAGTGGGCGGTGAGGCGTTCAATCTTTTTGGTGAGAAGCGCAACCTGGACCTCCGGGGATCCAGTATCGACCTCATGCACACGAAACTGCTGAATTACTTCGCTTTTGCGTTCTGCCTCTTGCATGTTTATCCTTTCCTCTTACTCTTCTTCTGGGTCTCTTTTTTTAACACGCCGTTTTTCTAGTGTAAAGGTTCCAAAACCCGTACCAGTTGCCAGCGCCCCTGGCACCACTCCACTACTGCAACCAGTTCGCCCTCAGGTGACAGAAGTCGCACCGTTTCGTGTGATAATTCAATCGCAGGGAAGTCTCGCAAGGCGTCTTGCTGGCCGTGACGGAGTCGCGTTGCCATCTGTAGAGAGATTGGGACCGCCCGATAGTGACTGAGTGCCTGGGCAGGAGAAAGCAGAGGGAGGGTGTCCCGTCTCACCCCCTTAGAGAGGAGCGCAAAAGGCATTGCCTCACTGACCCCAAAAGGGCCGAAAGCGGTTCGCCGCAGGGTCGCAAGGTGAGCGCCGCACCCCAGCACTGCTCCGATATCAGCAGCGAGAGAACGGACATACGTGCCTTTGGAACACGAAAGGGTAAAACCGAGCGTATCCTCTCCGATCTGCGTCAAAGCGAATTCCTCTATGATGACTTTACGAGCCTCGCGCTCGATCACCACTCCGCGGCGGGCAAGTTTATAAAGTGGCGTCCCATTTCTTTTCAGGGCGGAGTACATCGGCGGGGTCTGCCAATACTCCCCGGAGAAACGTTGTCGCAAATCTCGTACTACCTCTGGCCCGAGAAGAGGAAACGGTGCAGTTCGTGTGATCGTTCCAGTCCTATCGAAGGTATCGGTTTCAATCCCCAACCGGATGGTCCCAGTATACGCTTTGCGTTCGGCTATAAGGAATTGCGCGACCTTAGTGCCAGTGCCAAGACAGAGCGGTAACAGTCCGCTGGCGAAGGGGTCGAGGGTACCGAGGTGCCCGATTTTGTCTACCGACAGCGTCTTTTTCACTACTCGCACGACTTCAGCAGACGTGAGGCCTTCGGGCTTGTCCAAAAGCAGGATGCCGTCCAGTTGCGACACTCTTATTCTTTCTCTCCTACCTGTCTCAGTAAGTCTTCCAAGCGATTGACCTTTTCTAAGGTGGTGTCATAGAAAAAACGCAAGTCTGGAGTATGGCGCAAATGTAGGCGGTCGGCGATCTGACATTTGATGTAGGCGGTTGCGCTGTGGAGGCCAGCTAAGGCAGCGGACCGATCCTCTGCACGGCGCGTACTGAAAAAGATTTTAGCGACCTTGAGATCAGGGCTGATCGTCACGCCGGTAAGCGTTACCTCACGCACGCGCGGGTCCTTAACCTCATGCAGTAACACACGAGCAACCGCCTCGAGGAGGAGGCTACTGACACGTTCAGGGCGGCGACGGGAAGGCATGGAATCTAGCTGTTAGCTATTAGCAGTGAGCTTTTAGCGAAAAGAAGAAATAGCAATTGAGTGACGAATTATTTCGTGCACTTGACTTCTCTCTGTTTTCATTTTCTCGCTAAGAGCTAAGAGCTCAATACTAATAGCTTAATAATGCAGAAACTCGACCGCTTCCTCCCCCACTTCGGCAAGATGAAGTTCATCGATAAAGCGCACAACCGCTTGCAGGGCACCATCAACGTACGCCTGGTCTGCGCCTACCTGACAGATGCCCAGGAGGGCTTTCTGCCACAAGTCGTGTGCGTCGCACTCGGCAATTGAAACATTAAACTCGTTGCGTACGCGGCTCTTAATCTTCCGCAGGACTGCCCGCTTTTCCTTGAGCGAATGACTCTCTGCGAGATAGAGCGTCAACCGCAAGACCCCCACGACCATGAGGCGACCTTAGACTCGCCGTTCTACTTCCTGCTGCGGTCGTGTTTCGAGGCGGCGCAGGATCTGCTCAAGTTCGTAAGCCTCGATCACGTCCCCAACTTTGACATCTTGAAAGTTCTCCAAGCTGACTCCACACTCAGTCCCAGACAGCACTTCACGCACGTCGTCTTTGAAACGGCGTAGGCTGGCAATACGCCCCTGGTGGACGACGACATGATCGCGTACCAGCCGGGCCTGTGCCCCTCGCATGAGCTTTCCCTCGTTGACTGTACAACCAGCAACCAAACCAATCCGCGAGATCGTAAAGACCTGGCGAACCTCGGCGCGGCCGAGAGACTTTTCACGATAGGTCGGCTCAAGCAGACCTTCGAGGGCAGCGCGGACGTCGGCAATGACTTCGTAAATGATACCGTAGAGTCGAAGCTCGACG
>CAZAYE010000322.1:0-937 GCA_964489255.1 uncultured Enterobacteriaceae bacterium | reverse complement strand
TCACTCACCGCTTCGACCGAGCCTTGCACGTCAGCTTTGATAATCACCCGTAGTTCCTTGACCTCACCCGCTTGGCTCTGCTGATAAAAGTCTTCGAGCGTAGCTCGGCCACCACTCTTGGTCAGTTCGGTCTCGCGCCGCTTGACTCGACGGTGCTCAGCTACTTGCCGCGCGGTCGCTTCATCGTTCAAGACCACGAAGCGATCGCCTGCCTCTGGTACACCAGAGAGGCCTAAAATCTCCACCGGCGTAGAGGGAGAGGCCTGTTCGACCTTATCCCCCCAACTGTCGATCATCGCTCGTACCCGTCCATATTGAGTGCCACAGACAAATGGGTCTCCGACTTTGAGCATTCCCTCCTGGACCAATACCGTCGCTACCGGTCCACGTCCACGGTCGAGCTTGGCCTCAACAATCGTGCCACGCGCCATCTTATCCGGATGCGCCCGGAGGTCCATGACATCGGCCTGCAACAGAATCATTTCCAGCAGATGCGGAATCCCCTCCCGAGTTTTCGCTGAGACTGGAGCAAAAATCGTCTCTCCGCCAAATTCCTCTGATACGAGGCCATGGTTCATCAGCTCGCGCTTCACTCGCTCTGGGTCCGCTCCCGGTCTGTCAATCTTATTGACCGCTACGATCACTGGGACGCCAGCAGCCCGGGCATGGTTGACCGCCTCCACGGTCTGCGGCATGACTCCGTCGTCTGCTGCTACCACCAAGGTGACGATATCGGTCACCTTAGCCCCACGCGCACGCATGGCAGTAAACGCTTCGTGCCCCGGAGTATCGAGAAAGGTGACGCTGCGACCATCCACCTGCACACTGTAAGCACCGATGTGTTGAGTAATCCCTCCGAGTTCCCCAGCGGTGACGTTCGTCTGGCGGATTGCATCCAGCAGAGAGGTTTTGCCATGATCGACATGCCCCATGATGG
>CAZAYE010000321.1:0-5052 GCA_964489255.1 uncultured Enterobacteriaceae bacterium | reverse complement strand
GCCCTGAGCTTGTCGAAGGGCTCAGCCCAGCCTACGCGATTGGCTCCACCGATCGGGGCATTTTCCCTATTCTAACGCCCCTCCCGCTACCAACTCCGTGATCCGCTCCTCACTGTAGCCCAAAATCTTTTCGAGAACGTAGTGGTTGTCACGGCCAAAGGTGGGTGCTGAACCCCTGACCTGAGCAGGCGTCCGCGAGAGTCGGAAACGTGACCCTTCGACTGTGGTCTTCCCATGCGTTGGGTGTTCGAGTTCAACGAAATGACCACGATGGACGAGCTGCGGATCGGTGTGGAGATCTCGCATGGTGAGTACCGTGCTGGCGGGTACGCCGCGCGCCTGCAACGCCGCTTCGGCCTGAAAGGGGTCCCGGTCTTTTGTCCAGGCGGCAATCTGGGCATCCAGCTCATCTTGATGCACCAGACGTGCGGCCGGCGTGGCAAAGCGTTCGTCGTGAAGGAGGTCGGGGCGTTCCATCACCGTACACAGGGCCTGCCACTGCTCAGTGTTGGTGACGGCGATGGCGATCCAGCGATCTTCACCAGCCGCCGGGTAGACGCCGTGGGGTGCATAGTTGAGATCCCGATTGCCGTTCCGATTCTGGGCTCGACCGTTGATAGTGTAGTCCAGCAGCGCTGGTCCGAGGAAATGGAGTGACGCCTCCGCCTGTGAGAGGTCGATATACTGTCCCTGACCGGTTCTGCGCCGATATTCAAGAGCCGCTGCCGCATTAAACCAAGGCGCAATGTAATCCGTGTAGGCACCGAAAGGTCCAGCCGGTGGGCGGTCTGGCCAGCCTGCTAGGTTGGTGAAACCCGAGATCGCCGCCGCCAAGTTGCCGAATCCGGCAAACTGCGCCAGTGGTCCGGTCTGTCCCATCAGGCAGGTACTCAGCATGATAAGATCCGGCTTCACCTGGCGGAGAGACTCATAATCGAATCCCCACGCTCGCATCGCTTTTGGCGAAAACGCCTCGGTGAGCACGTCTGCCCAGCGCACGAGGTCAAGGATGACCGCACGACTTGCCTCTTTCGTCAGGTCGAGCGTGATTACGTGCTTGCCAGCGTTCATGTTGTACCACAGACCAGAACTTTCTGGTCCAGGTTGGCCATTATGGAATGGACCGACTGTGCGGACCGCATCAAAGCGATGTGTGGACTCTACGCGCACGATAGTCGCGCCATAGTCAGCCAGCATACGCGTGGATGCTGGGCCGGCCATCGCCCACATCAGATCAAGAATTTTGACATCGGTGAGGGGAAGATTGTTTGTCATGAAGCCACTCCATCGAAAACGCCGTTCGTGCTTCGACAGGCTCAGCACGAACGGGGCATGATCGCCTTTTGTCTCGGGACTTGATCCGTTCACCCTGAGCTTGTCGAAGGGTGAACACGAGATTCGCAGGACTTCGTTAAATCACTCCCCTCCTTTGCAGTTCAGCCACCTGTTGCTCGGTAAACCCAAGCTCGCCGAGGTAGATCTCACGGTTATGCTCGCCAACGGTTGGCGGGCGGCGACGATAGGTGATTGGCGCCGCGTTGAACTTGGCAAACGGACCAGGATAATAGAATGTCTGGTTGAGTTCTGGGTGTTCTAGCGCCTGCCAGTAGCCACGAGCGGCGAGCTGGGTGCTCTGCACGACTTCCTCGATCGTCGTGATCGGGGCAATTAACAGGACGCGTTTGAGCGCTCCCTGGAGCAATTCCGCCTTAGTTTTACTCAAAGTGAAGTCTTCAACGATCTGCTTGAGTCGCTCGTATTCAGCGATCGCTTGCGAATCACCAAAAAATAAACTGCCAAACGCGATCCAGTCCTGGTCGCGGGTGGCCTCGTCGCAGAAGCCTTCCTCACAGATCCATTCCATCAGTCTGCGGGTGAACGGGCCGATAGCCGAGCCGAAGAGATAAGCGATTGAAACGTACCCATCCTTAGTCGGCCAGATCAGGCGTATCTTGAGAGGACCGACCTTTACTCCACCAGCCATGCGGACAAAATCTCGTTCTCCCAACGGTGGGGCAAGAACGCTCGACTGGGTCGCCTGAGCGGCGGCCTGCTGGGCTGAGACATCCACGTGTTGTCCCTGGCCGGAACGTTGGCGTTCGTGATGCGCGATCAATGCCGCCGCGGCTGCCTGTCCACTCGCATGCAAATAACCCTGAGGAACGCTGACGCGTGCAGGCGGACGGTCATCATCTCCAGTCAGCACGAGCGGGCCGCCGGCGGCCAGGATAATCAGATCGCTGTCGGCGTAACTTGCCTTCGGTCCATCCTGGCCGAACGGGGTGATCGAGACATACAGGAGTGCCGGGTTGACTGCGGCGAGCTCGGGATACCCGAGTCCATACTTTGCCAGAAAACCAGGATTGTCGGACTCAATGAGGAAATGCGCGCTGGCAGCGAGGCGTCGCAGGATCTGCTGACCCTCGCTGGTCTCGAGGTTGAGTGTGATACTGCGCTTGTTGCGGTTGTAAGCCCACCAATACAGCGAACGCTCTGGATGCGGCTGATCATGATAAAACGGAGCGAGCCGTCGAGCGGGCGAGCCTCCCGGCGGTTCGAGCTTGATTACATCGGCACCCAAATCACCGAGGATCTGGCCGCAGAGCAGGCCGCGCTCAGTGGTTAGATCAAGCACACGATAAGGACTGAGCACGAGGCACCTCCTTGCCTTCTCCGTACCATAAAACGTTGGTCCTGGAGGGATCCATACGATTGATTTTCCGGCTATCCGATGGTGCTGTGGAGAAGCCAGGTTAAATCACTCCCTCCTCCCGCCAGTTTGTGAGATCCTCCGAGCGACAGCCAAGCAACCCACAGTAGACCTCTTCATTATGCTCACCGGGTCGTGGGATGGGACCAACCGCACCAGGGGTGCCGGAGAATTTCACGGTGAGGCCGGGGACAAAGGTACGTCCGGCGTCCGGGTCTTCTGTTTCCACGAGCATTTTTCGCTCCCAGAGATGTGGGTCGTGAGCCGCTTGGGCGATGGTCTGCACCGGACCCGCCGGCACTTCGGCGCGCTCTAAAATCTCTATGACCTCGGCCACAGTTTTCTCCCGAACCCAGGCTGCGGTCAACGCGTCGATCTCCTCGTTGTGCGCGGCACGGGCCGAAATACTGGAGAACCGCGGGTCATTCGGTAACTCGGGTTGCCCGATGCCCTTACAAAACCGGCCCCACATATCTTGGGGAACTGCCAAGATGTACACCCACCCGTCCTTGGCTTGATACGTATTGCACGGTGCGATGCTACCTGGGCTATTCCCGTGCCGCTGGGGCTCCTTACCTGTAATCAAGTACTGGGCAATCGGGATCTCCATCAGGGTATATCCGGTGTCGAGGAGACAGACATCGAGAGACTGCCCTTGGCCGGTGACATCACGGCGGTGCAGCGCCGCCAGTGCGCCAATGGTCGCGTGCAAAGCGGTGATACGGTCGATGATCGGTGCGTTGGTCAGGATCGGCGGCCCATCAGGGAAACCCGTGAAACTCATCAGCCCGGACATGGCCTGGCCGATCGGGTCATAGGCCGGCCTATGCTTGTACGGTCCTTGCTGGCCGAAACCGGAGACGTTGATGAGAATGAGACCGGGATTAAGCTGCTTCAGTGTTTCGTAGCCGAAGCCCATTGCGTCCATCACGCCGGGCCGGAAGTTCTGCAAGAGCATGTCTACTTTCGGGACTAAGGCGCTGAGCAGCGTCTTGCCTTTCTCGCTGCGCAGGTTGAGTGTGATGCTCTTCTTGCCGCGATTGTAAGCCGACCAGTACACGCGTCCTAGGCCGCGGGATTCATCCCCGCCAGGAGCTTCGACCTTAATGACTTCTGCGCCCAAGTCGCTCAGTATCATCGCGCAACGGGGGCCAGCCTGATATCGTCCAAGATCAAGTACCTTGATACCGTCTAAACAACCTGCCATGAAATAATCCTCCTTGTTTCGGGGAGAAAGACAGAGGCGAGTATCGAACGCCGGACTGGGGTGTGTCAAGGGTTGATATGCAAGACGTAAAACGTAATGGATAAACAGGGCACTGTCTTTTTACGTTTGACGCTTTACATTTTACGCTACAAATGAGGAGGTGTGCCCATGGTCTGCGTCGCTATACTGGACGATTACCAAGATGTCGCGTTGCCAATGACCGACTGGAGCGTCTTGCCTGCAGATGTTGAGGTACAGGTGTTTAAAGATCATCTAAAAGACCAAGACGCTTTGGTGGAACGGCTCAAGGACTTCGAGATTGTCATGGCGATGCGAGAACGGACGCCTTTTCCTCGTAGTCTATTCGTGCGGCTTCCCAAATTGCGACTGTTGACCACCACCGGCATGCGCAACGCGGCCATTGATCTGCAAGCAGCGATAGACTGTGGTGTGGTAGTGTGCGGAACCGGTGGAGTAGTCTATCCCACGGCAGAGCTGACCTGGGGGCTCATTTTGGCTCTGCTCCGCCAAATTCATCGAGAAGACCAGGCCACTCGCTCTGGCCAATGGCAAATCAGTATGGGGATTGGGCTCCAGGGCAAAACCCTAGGAGTCATCGGCCTCGGCAACCTGGGCTCACAAGTTGCGACAGTCGGCAAAGCGTTTCAGATGAAGGTTCTTGCCTGGAGTCAGAATCTGACAGCCGAGCGGGCTGCGCAGTTTGGGGTGACCTTGGTCAACAAAGATGAATTGCTGTCCCAAGCTGACCTTGTCACTATCCACCTGGTGTTAAGCCAGCGGACGAGAGGTTTACTGGGGGCACGAGAGCTAGGGCTAATGAAGCCCACGGCTTATCTGGTGAATACTTCGCGGGGGCCGATTGTAGACGAGCAGGCGTTGGTGGAGGCGCTGCAGAAGAAGGCTATTGCCGGCGCGGCGTTGGACGTCTTTGACGAGGAGCCGTTGCCTTTGGATCATCTCTTACGACGGCTAGAGAATACGGTCATCACGCCCCACATCGGGTACGTGACTGCAGAGACTTACAAAATTTTCTTCGACCAGACCGTGGAGAATATTCGCGCTTTTCTGGACGGGAAGCCGGTGCGGGTGATCAATCCCCCAAAGTAGGGGCGAA
>CAZAYE010000320.1:225-5082 GCA_964489255.1 uncultured Enterobacteriaceae bacterium | reverse complement strand
GTTTTCCTCTCCATTTTTATCCGTTAGCGTGCAGTTACGTTCCACACGCCAGTCTTAAGCTTCTACAAATGGTAGATCCTCTTCGCCTCTTTCTTCAGTTCCTCACGGAACTCCGGGTGAGCGATTTCAATGAGCGCAGCTGCTCGTTGTCTGAGGCTCTTGCCCCGCAGCCATGCGATGCCATACTCAGTAACCACAAAATCCACAAACGCCCGCTGTGCCGTGACTACGCTCCCAGGCTCCAACATCGGCACGATGCGAGACACCCGCCGGCCCCTGACCACTGAACTGGAGGGGGTGACAATCACGGCCTTCCCTGGATTACAATAGGCTGCGGTAATTGTGAAAATAGTCTGCCCGCCGGTGCCAGTGTACATGAAGGGACCGATCGATTCCGAGCATGCCTGCCCACCCAAATCTACAGCCATCGCATTGTTAACTGCAACGTAGTTTCTCTGGTTGACCAAAAGACGCAGGTCGTCGGTATAAGTAAAATCGTAAAACTCAAAATTTGGGTTTCCGTCAATAATGTCCAGCTCGTCCGGAAATACGCCGATACCCCCACTGGCCACTACCTTCCCCGGATTCACAGTTTTGTACTTACCGCTAATCACTCCTTTCTGTACCAATCGTGCCACACCCCCAGGAATGACCTCGGTATGAATGCCAAGGTCGTTCTTGTTATCAAGGTACATCGCCAGTGGCGAGGACACACTACCCAAGCCGATCTGGATCGTGTCTCCATCGCTAATCAATTCGTTAGCAACCAAGGTGCAAATAATTTCTGTTGCTGCCACTTCTTCCTCGATTCGCGCGGTCGGCGGTAGGGCTGCCGGCGGCATTGTCGGCTCGACGAAATGGGTGACCTCAGACACATGGATGTAATTTTCACCGCCAGTGCGTACAAAATTTTCATGTACTTCAGCGATCACCACCCGCGCTGCTGCAGTCATGGTTTTGGACATGAACAATCCCGTACCAAAGCTACAATAGCCATGCTTATCCGGTGGCGAAACAGGTGTGAGGTAGACATCACACTCCATCCCCGGCGGTAGCTCCTGGTAGCGGTAGTACATAACCGGAATAAACTCTACTCTTCCCTCCGTCATCGGCGGGCGAGTTGTCACACCGAGGTAAGGAGTCTGCAGAATGAAAGCTCGATCCGCTCCTGGCTGAGCCCAGTTGAAGATCGGTCCGATCGTGCACACCTTCACGTCCCGAAGTTCATCTTTCCTCGCCATGAGGGCTTCACTGAGGGTCACCGGCGTGGCATGGAGCCAGTTCACCTGTACCGTATCTCCGTTGCGTACGGCTTTAAGCGCCTCCTGAGCGGAAATTAATTTGTTGTCACAGCGTTCACGCCAGTCCATACAACCCTCCTTACCGATCTAGGTGGAGCATAAACCACCAATAAAGAGAAAGCAAAGCCGCACGAGTTTTCGTTGTCTTCAGTTGGACGCTGTGATATTTAGTTGTGTAACACCCTAGCGAGAGAGGCTCCACATGGAGATTCGCATTGAATATTGCGCAGCTTGAGGCTACGAACCCGAAGCCGTCAGTCTGACGGAACAGTTACTCACCGAATACAAACAACGCATTCGCCAACTTACGCTCGTACCATACGACGACGGACGTTTCGAGGTGTTCGCCGACGACAAAAAAATCTACTCCAAGAAAGCCACCGGCAAATTTCCCGAATACCCTCAGGTGAAAACTGCTTTGGAGAAGCAGGCAGCCTAGAAAGCAGTGCTGACAAAGAATTCAGAAGCTAGAATCAATTCTTAATCCACATTCTGCAGTCCGCTGGGAATTGGAGACCCTGTCCCGCTATACTCAACTACCTCGCGATGTTTCCCTTCTCTAACCAGGAACGAAGAGGGGCACTCCGCGGGCGCCGCCAGGCGCGAAGCGGAAGTGCCCCTCTGAGTAAGTTCTTGGCAATGACTTGTAAAAGTTCGTCTGAGCGAGGACAAAAAGAGAGGCATGGCATCGGAGCGCTTCCCCCGGATAAGAATCCGCATGGCGAGCTCAGCACTCGTGGCAGCAAACAGGTGCGCTCGCGTGTTGTGAACTAAAATACTAACCGCTCCTCTCACTCCTGGGTTTCAATACGCGCTTCAAGAGCAGCAGGGAGCATAATTTTATACGCTTCCATGAACCCTGGATCGCCTAGCGCTGGATTGGCACGTATCCCTGTTCGAACGTTGACAAAAGCAAGCTTTCCCTCTTTGTCATATTCTTCAATCCGCAAGGGAAAAAACGACTGCTGATCAAGTTGGTCACCGAAGCCGCAATATCAATCAGAGTGACTCAAAGGGATATTGCTCTGCTGGTAGGTTCAGAATTCATAGCTAATCTCCCAGCCAATGTTATCCCATTTATCGTACTGTCCGTATATGTCTCTGCGGCTACCCCCGCTGTATGCAGTGTAGATCAGCTTGCCAGTGATGAATTGGGAGAAGTTGTAGCTTGCCACTACTTTCGTTTTGAGTCCCTGCCACTCTCTCACTGGTCCACTGAGAAAGGGGCCCACTGTTAGGCTCAACCGCAAGCGATCACGAGTAAAACGAAATGGCCGTTCGATAAAGAAAACTGGAATTACATTCCATTCATCTCCCACTCCACCACCGAAACCGTTACCGAGTGTCTCTCGCCAATTAAACGTGTAGAACAGCGACGGTTGAAGAATAACCGACGTGTTACCAGGAAAAGCGAGCTCAACAGCGATGGCCGCACGCAATGTATCGCGGGTAATAAGACCAGAATTGAGCTGACCGCTGCGCGCTGCATTAACACGGGAAGCGTCCGTAAATTTTACGCCTTTGGTCCACAATCCCTCGACTCGCAATACTACAGGTAATTCCCCGACGATGGGCATATGAGAGAGGGACGCCGCATAATCCGCAGTGAGACCGAAGTGGTGCAGGCGTGTATGACGCGGTCGAAAAATCACACGTGGATCTTCTGGATCATGGGGCTTTACTCGATCAACAATGAAGTTATTGGCATCGTCGTTCCACGCATAAAAATAGATGAGCCCCCAAGTCAGCGGCTCCATCGACACATCCAGGCGGGCACCATATTCGTGATCTCCCCAGTCTCCAGGGCTGGGGCGTTTTCGCGTACGGATGATATCACCCCTGGCATTAGTCCGTCCTTCCAGGATGTCCTCGTTGGCCTTTACTACCGTGTCCCTCGGAGGAACACTTGGAGAGAACCATGGCGAGCCCGGCACCGCCTGCCGGTTTTGCTCAAAATTGGGAATATACAAAAGGTTCAGCGAGTTCGCACCGAAGAAATAGGTGACATTGGCCATCCAGGTAGGGATGCGACGGTATTCAAAATCACTCGCTTCAAGCTGCACGGACTCGCGAACATCCATGGGGTTAATGATGTCGATGAACCGCCCGTCCATCTTACCCCAAGCAATCTGCTGTTTCCCTAGCACTACATCAAGACTGTGAGTACGGTAGCTGACGTAGAGTTCGCGCACGATACGATCGAAGTTATGGTAGTGCCGCATTGTCTCATTGCGGCGCGGCGCAAAAAGCCCTTCTCCGTGCTGCCAGTTGTACACCCCATCATAGAGAAAATGGTCAACGTTAGTGATCTCGATGTTTGGCGAGACTTGGTAATGCATCTCCAGTTCGAACAAATGCTGAAGCTGTAAGAACCGAAAGTCCTTATCGCGATTCGCAACCCGCTGATTACCGGTCAGCATGATGTCCGACCATTGACGATAAAACCCTTTGAAGGTCAACGACGGAATCTGTTTTTCAACCGGTTGCCGTACATACCGCCCCGCAGGATCGAATGTAGCCAGGAAGCGATCAAAACGCGACCAGTGGTCGCCAAATAAGTTCGCCCGACACGGCTGTACTCGCCCAGTCAGTGCGAGTACGATCAGCATGGCAATCAGTTTGATGCGCTGTGATGTTCCTTGGTCGTCTCTTTGCCCCATCTCCCTCTCCCCAGCATAAGGCAGAGATAGTATGCAGACTGCCTGACCCCCTCGATCTTTAGTTCTCATCGTTCATGAATTAGTCTTCTCTCGCCCGCTGACTCGCCAACACTCCCGCAGCCGTGAGTTGAACAATTCGCTCCGTATCGTATCCAAGGTAGCGCTGGAGCACAGCCTGATTATGTTCACCCAAGTCAGGTGCGGTCAGAACAGTAGGCATTGATACTGCAGAAAACCGAAACGGAAAGCCAGGCAGTACGAAATCACCAAAAGTGGGATCAGAAATCTGCCGTACCGTGCCTCGCTCCAATAAATGCGGATGCTGAACAACCTCAGGGATCGTCAACACCGGCGCTGCTGGTACACGCTCGTGATTCAAGGCCATCAACGCCGTCTCTCGGTCAGGGAGGGAGCGGAGCCAGTTTTCAATCTCCTCAATTAAAATCTCTTTGTGTTTCAGGCGCTCACGGACAGAGCAAAAACGCGGATCGTCAGCCAACTCCGGCCGTCCCATCGCCCGCGTAAGCCCTCGCCACTGATGCTCAAGTGCCGCCACTATCGTGATATACCCCTGCGTAGCACGAAAAATCCCACAAGGCGCGAGGCCGGTATGATGTGCCCCTCCACGGGTAGGAATAAATTTACCTTTGCTGGCGCTGTACGTCTGCAAACTGAAATCATGAGTATGGATATAGGAATCAAGCAGCGACACATCGATGTACTGCCCCTCACCGGTACGTTCTCGGTGCAGGAGAGCACAAGCGACTGCCGCCAGCGCATGAACGCCCGTGCTCACATCTCCCATTGCGACCATCGGCATCACCGGCGCTTGGCCAGGTTCACCCATGACCTCGGTAACTCCCGAGTAAGCCTGCGCGACGTAATCAAAGCCAGAC
>CAZAYE010000320.1:0-215 GCA_964489255.1 uncultured Enterobacteriaceae bacterium | reverse complement strand
CGAGCGGACCACTCTGTCCAAGCGCAGAGATGGAGCACATAACCAGGCGCGAATTGAGTGACTTAAGCGAGTCGTAACCGAACCCCATACGCGTCATCACTCCGGGACTGTAGTTTTCCACTACCACATCCATATGTGGCACGAGCGCACGGACGATATCCCGACCAGCCTCAGTCTTGAGGTTGACACAAAGGCTTTGCTTTCCCAGGTTATGC
>CAZAYE010000319.1:0-5083 GCA_964489255.1 uncultured Enterobacteriaceae bacterium | reverse complement strand
ACCGGTACCCTGGTTCCCCGTCCCCAGATGGAGGAATTGGCCCGGAGCTGTCAGCGTACGCACACGAAGCTGATAGTGGACGAGACTTTTATCGATTGGGGGGAAGAAGATTCGCTTAAGCAACTTGCCGCTTTCAGCACCCACCTCATCGTGCTGCGCTCGCTGACCAAGTTTTTTGCCTTACCTGGCTTGCGCGTCGGCTATTTGATTACCCAACCGCCACTTGTGAAACGGCTGCGCATGCGGATGGAGCCGTGGTCTGTGAATACTGTAGCCCAGGAGGTCGCGCTGGCATGCCTACAAGACCAGCAGTTCGTTGAACAGAGCCGCGCGTTTATGGCACGGGAGCGGAGCTGGCTGTTTGAGCAGCTCGCAGCCCTGAGAGGGTTGCAGCCTTTCCCCTCTCTCGCCAATTTCCTCCTGGTGCGAGTCGCGTTAGATACGCTGAACGCTTCTACTGTGGCCCAGGCACTGGCCAAAGAGAACCTTCTCGTTCGCACCTGTAGAGATTTCCCTGGGCTGGGGGAGCAATTTTTCCGCATCGCTGTACGAACACGTCAGGAAAATCGTCGCCTGCTCACCGCGCTCCAGACGGTCCTAGAGCAGACATACTGACCGTTTGTTTCTCTATCCGTGGGTGTGGGATTAGCGGTGGCGGAAGGTGATGCGCCCGCGCTCCAAGTCATAGGGAGAGAGTTGCACCGTGACGGTATCGCCCTGAATGATTTTGATGAAGAACTTACGCATCTTACCAGCAACGTGAGCCAACACCAGATGTTCGTTTTCAAGGCGGACACGGAAGAAGGCATTCGGCAAGACTTCGATCACTTTGCCAGTCAGCTCAATCGTGTCTGTCTTTTTCGCCTTTGGTGGTCCGAGACTGGGTCGGCGGGAGGACCCACCCCGACCTCGATGGGCTCTTACCATTCCTACCTCCACTACTCTCCGTTTCTCCTTGCTTCCCTGAGGGAGGATGCAACCCTAGCGGGGCCCTCCACCTACAGAGTCTCGAGGAGAAACGGAAAGCATGAAGGAGTCGTAACTGTAGGTGATGAAACAGCGCTTAATAACAAGTCCCAATTCGCCTGGGTCAATGCGCGTTCGCGTTTCGAGAGCGCCTCGGCTAAGCGCGGTCGAAGGGAATGAACAGCCCTACGCTCAGTGGAAAAAGCGAATTGGGAGAAGCTCTACTCTGCGTTTACCAGCGCCGGCCGCGACCGCCGCTGCTCGATCCACCTCTCCCACCTCCCCCTCCACTTCTGTTCCCGAACGAAGAGCGGCCACCACCAGACCGCTCTCCTTGGGGTCTTGCCTCGTTGACCGTGAGGGCTCGCCCTTGAAGTTCGTAACCATTGAAGCGCTCAATCGCGGCTTGCGCGTCTTGCTGACTTTCCATCTCGACAAAACCGAATCCTCGGGATTGTCCAGAGAACTTATCGGTAATGATGTTCACCGAGGCAACCGCGCCGACCTGGGTAAAGAGCGCCTCTAGGTCTGCGGTTGTCGCGTTGAAAGAGAGATTCCCAACATACAATTTCGTTGCCATTGTGTCCTCCATGAGAACAAAAAAAGGCCCCTAGAACCATGAGTACGGTTCCAGGGGCCTGATCTCTCTCGAACCAACTCAGTGTAACACACGGAATAAACCAAATAACGCAAAAACTCTAGCAGATCGCTATCTTGAAAACAAGCCAGCCATAGGATGGGCAGCTTTCAGGAGTCAACGTTTCTCAAAATACTTCCGCATCTCGGCGAAGCTGCGTTGTTGGTGATAGGCCAATTCGTCAGGTGGGTAGCGGTACGCACGCCCGTACACACAGTCATAACGCGCGTAACAGTAATTCACGCAGTCATTCCTCACTTGCAGTCGGTGCTGCACGCAGGCAGGGATATCCCACCCTTTTTCTGTGCTCACTGCACCGGCTGGGCAAGCAGTCATGCACGCTCGTTCGCGACAGGTAGGGCAGGGATTAAATCCGGGCGCGAGTGGTAGAGTAGAGAGTTCTCGGTCGATCAGCAATGCTGCCCGTAGCGCAAGCCAGGGGCCGTACACCGGATGAATGACGACACCAAGGATGCTGGGGCCAGCCAGACCAGCGGCACGGGCTAAATGCATGAACGACACCGGCTCAGCCCAAAACCTGAATGGATAGAGATAGCGATAGGTTGCCCCCGATTCCTCTAAATACGGAGTGAGAACCCTTTCGATAACCTCGACTGTATAGTCATCAAGGGGGTGTTCATGGTCTTGGCGATACGTCGGTCTTTCGTCGCAATACGCTCGAAAGCCTGTCCAGAACTCACCTCCGCCGTTACCGATGACGACGAGAGTTTTTGCCTGAGGGAGCAGTGAAGCGACGTGGTATGGGACGGGCACGAGGGCCTCATAAGCCGATACGGTTGTGGTCCCGATCAAGTTGAGGCCGTGTGGGGCGAGTGCGGCCGTGATGTTTTGCAGCAAATCCACAAAGAAACTTGTTTGTGAATAACGTGAGAATGTCAATACCTCTAGTTGTCCTTTGACAAGTTGGGGATAGGAGAGAGCTTGAGCTTCGTCCCCCCAAGCGTGTTAAAGAATGAGCTACGCCGCAACTGCCGCCCGTGCGCGAATCTGCAGGTCAACAACGATTCGACGCGAGCCAAGGTAGAGGAAGATGGCTGCGAGCAGATCTGCTGCGGGTGAGATCAGCAGTGCGTATTGCAGGAACAGCGGATCTCCACTCGCATCTGTGAGTTTCCCAATGAGGATAGGTGAGGCGCCAGCCGCGAGATTGATGACCAGTACGTATACCGCCACAGCGATGGAGCGAATATCTGGCTCAACCAAATCATGCACAACCGCTGCGGCCGGACCGAACCACACCGCGCTGATACAACTACCCACAACGATAACCGTGATGAGCAACGCGGACGAAGGAAGAAAAAACATGCCAAAGAGGAAAGGAATAACCAGCAGACTGCGTATGACCAGGATCAGCATCCGCGCGTCTTTGCGCAGGGCCATCCAGCGATCGGCGAGTACCCCACCTAGGAATGTCCCCAGGAGCCCGGCCACAATAGCACTCAGGCCGGAGACCTCGCCAGCGGTTTCCACGCTCATCCCCCGCACTCGCACCAGAAATGTGGGCAGCCAGATCGCAGCGCCGTTCACCGCGAAGCCGATCATCGCCATCCCGGCGAAGTGCCACTGTAGCGTCGGTGTGGTACGGATCACCGTCAGCAGCCGTTTCATGGTATTGCGCGAGGTTCCGATTGGCTGCGGTTTGGACTGTTCTTCCATTTGCCCGCGGGCTGGTTCTCGCAGACTGGCTACCATGAGCGCGAGTAAGAGACCAGGAATTCCCAGCAGGTAAAATGCCCAGCGCCAGCCCCAATGCTGAGCGATATATCCGCCAAGGTACAAGCCTAGCCCATGACCGATCGGTATTCCGCAGTTGAACACGGCCAGGATCGTCGATCGTTTCGCCGGAAGAAAATAATCACTGAGGATCGTTTGCCCAGCCGGTGCGCAGGAGGATTCGCCAATCCCGACACCGACACGAACGGTAAAAAGTGACCAGAATCCGCGAGCCATGCCAGAGAGAGTTGTCAGTCCACTCCAGACGGTGAGGCCGAGGGTGATCAACCGTACCCGATGCCAACGGTCAGCGAGCCAACCGAGCGGAATACCCATGACGCTGTAGAACAAGGCAAAGGGCAGAGCGCCTAAAGCGCCAAGCTGTGTATCGGTGAGCTGGAGGTCGGCCTTGATCAGCGGGAAGAGGATGTAAACCACCTGGCGATCGGCAAGATTCAGAACGTTAACGCAGAACAGCACCCCCAGGACATAATAGGGATAACGAGAGGTGAAGTCTGTACGTGGCATACATCCCTTCAGGAGGAGCTAGGGGTTAAGGATTGGTCGCAACAGTTTTCATTTTTTCCAACCCCTGGTCTCCAATCCCTAGTCTCGTTCTTGGTATTTTACTTCAACGAGGAAGAGCCCTCGCGGCGGCGCGTTGAGCCCAGCTCGGGTGCGGTCGCGAGCGGCAAAGATCTGGGCAAAATCCTCGACAGTGAGCGCACCACGGCCAACCTCGACCAGAGTCCCGACGATGTTACGTACCATATGACGGAGAAACGAGCGGGCCTCGACCTCGTATACGAGAAAATCGTCCACTTGGCGCACAGTACTGCGGAAGACAGTACGCCAGGGGGTATGTTCGACCGAGTCTGCCCCTTGAAAGGAGGAGAAGTTGTGGTCGCCAACGAGCAATGCCGCCGCTTGATTCATGAGGTCGCTCTCAAGGGGGAAGGGGACATGCCAGGAGTAGCGCACCCAAAGAGCCGAAGGCCAAGGGTGGTTCCAGATGCGGTAGAGATAGGTGCGGCTCAGCGCATCTCGACGGGGATTAAACGCCGCGGAAACTTCCTCGATGTGGGTCACAACAATGTCAGAGGGGAGGAGCGCATTGAGGCTCCGTTGGAGACGAGTGAGGTCGATGATTTTCTCGCTTTTGAAAGAAACGACCTGCCCCAGGGCGTGCACGCCGGCGTCAGTCCGACCAGCTACGCGAACACGCGCCGGTTCATGCAAAAGACGCATCAGGACGGCCTCGAGGGTTCCTTGAAGCGTCACCGCCTTTTGTTGCACTTGCCAGCCGTGATAGCGAGTGCCGTCGTATTCGAGAATGAGTTTGATGTGCAAGCTCTCTCGGGGAGGAGGGGCAGTGCTCATTGCTTGTCCCTCTTGGGCCTGAACCGGCGGCATCATACCGTATCCCGGTTTTTCTGTACAACCGAACCGGTCAAACTTTCGAGCAACTGGATGAACGGCTCCCAGCCAAGACGCTGCCGCCTGGTTTCGATGTATACCTGGTAGGGGGTGGAAGGGAATTCTGAGTAGAATCGCCGGATTGCGACCGCCAAGGCTGCTGGTTCCGGTTCGGCGACCAGCCCTGTCCGTCCCTCTTCGACTGCCTCGGCGAGCCCGCCGACTCGCGAGACGATGACCGGCTTGCCAAAGTTGTAAGCGAGAGCAATTGACATGCTCTGCGAGGCCGCACGGTAGGGGAGCACCAGTGCGTCGATCGCAGCGAAGAGA
>CAZAYE010000318.1:0-5098 GCA_964489255.1 uncultured Enterobacteriaceae bacterium | reverse complement strand
CGCACAGGAGGAGCTCGTCGAAGCCGTCTTTCGAGAGGCACACAGCCTGAAGGGCGCGGCTCGTGCAGTCAACCTGACAGAGATCGAAGTTATCTGCCAGTCGCTGGAAAATCTCTGTGCCGCCTGGCGACGACAAGAACTTTCTCCATCCCCCGCCTTGTTCGATGTCCTGCGCGAGGGTGTTGACGGTCTCGAGACATTACTGGTGTCGGCCGGGAGAGAACGAACTCCAGCAGAAAAATCTTGGGTCCGGATCCTGCTCGATCGTATGGAAAGCATATTACAGGGAGGATCGCCGCCATCTCAGCAGACGGAACGGGCGGCAGAAGAGAAAGAACACCCGCCGGCCCCTAGGCTAGCGCCTGTCCTCCCTGCGACCAGCGAGAAGTCCGTGCTGGGCGCGACTGTTCGCATACCGACAGCAAAGCTGGACTCACTGCTGCTGCAAGCTGAGGAACTGATTGCGGCGAAACTGCTGGCCAGTGAGCGTGTCGCCGAGCTGCACGAGCTCACTGCAGCGCTAGCTGTGTGGAAGAAGGAGTGGGCGAAAGTTCGGATTGTGGATTTCGGAATGCGGAATGCAGAAATAAAAAATCCACAATCACAAATCCGCAATCTACAACTGCAAAAGTTTCTGCAATGGAACGAGAGCCACCTGAAAACGCTCGAAGGCACGCTGGCCACTCTGGCGAAAGCGGCTGAGGAAGATCAGCGGACGCTAGGGAGAATGGTAGATAATCTTCTGGAGGACATGAAAAAGGTGCTGATGCTGCCTTTTTCGTCACTCCTCGAGGTTTTTCCGAAACTAGTTCGTGACCTCTCGCGTGACCGTGGCAAAGAGGTCGAGTTGGTGATTCGGGGCGGCGAGGTCGAGGCCGACCGGCGGATCCTAGAGGAGATTAAAGACCCGCTTATTCATTTAGTAAGAAACTGCATCGATCACGGCATTGAAGCTCCGACGGAACGAGCGCGCAAGCAGAAACCTCCGTACGGGACAATTACTATCGCCCTTGCGCCACAGGACGGCAACAAAGTTGAGATTCTGATTGCTGACGACGGCGCCGGCATCGACGTGACGACCGTGCGATCCGCAGCCCAAAAGCTGGGTCTGCTTTCACAAGAGGAAGCGGAGCAGTTGAGCGAGCAAGAGACAGTGTCCCTGATTTTCCAGTCGGGAGTGTCCACCAGTCCCATAATCACAGACCTCTCTGGAAGAGGCCTTGGTCTGGCCATCGTACACGAGAAGGTGGAAAAGCTGGGTGGCACCGTCTCCGTAGCAACGCAGCGCGACGCCGGAACGACGTTCCGCCTGGTCCTGCCGCTCACCCTCACTGCATTTCGCGGGGTCCTCGTCCGGGTGGGCGCTCACCACTTGGTGCTGCCCACGACCCATGTGGAGCGGGTGGTACGGGTGGGCAAGGAGGACATCAAAACGGTGGAAAACCGGGAGACGATTCAACTGAACGGACAGGCAGTTTCTCTGGTGCGGCTCGACGATGTGTTGGGACTGTCCGGGCAGAACGTGTCCAGTAATGGTACGGACAAGATGCCCGTGGTGGTGCTCGCCGCAGCGGAGAAGCGGATTGCCTTTCTCGTGGACGAGGTCTTTCGTGAACAGGAAGTGTTGATGAAAAATCTCGGCACGCAGCTCTCCCGCGTGCGCAATATTGCCGGTGCCACAATCCTGGGTGCGGGGTCAGTGGTGCCGATTCTTAACGTCCCCGACTTGATGAAATCCGCTGTGCGCGTGAGCACGGCCGCTGTGCAACGGACCACCCCTGTTGAGGAGGAAGCTGCGGAGAAGCCAGCCATTCTCGTGGTGGAAGATTCCATTACGGCACGAATGCTGCTCAAGAATATCCTGGAAGCGGCAGGATATGACGTCGTCACCGCCGTTGATGGAATCGATGGTTTCACCAAGCTCCGTAGCGGTACCTTCGATCTTGTGGTCTCTGACGTGGACATGCCGAGGATGAATGGTTTTGACCTTACCGCCAAGATTCGTGGCGACCAGAAGCTCGGCGATATGCCGGTGGTGTTGGTGACGGCTCTCGAGTCGCGGGAAGACCGGGAGCGCGGTATCGAAGTCGGAGCGAACGCCTATATTGTGAAACAGAGCTTTGACCAGAGTAATCTGCTGGCCGTGATCCGCAGGCTGATTTGAAAGGTAGTAGGTGGTAGGACATAGGTAATAGGTGGTAGGACATAGGTGGTAGATGAAAAAGGACATCAGCAGTTTTGAGGATCTGGATGTTTATCAGAAGTTGGTAGAGCTTCACTTGGAGGTACACAATCTTACATTGACCTTTCCGCAGTTTGAGATGTATGAACTCGGTTCTCAACTGCGGAGATC
Organism: uncultured Enterobacteriaceae bacterium; assembly: GCA_964489255.1. Lineage (GTDB taxonomy): Bacteria > Desulfobacterota > Binatia > Bin18 > Bin18 > CAZAYE01. Next base: position 2,745 of record CAZAYE010000318.1, on the reverse strand, counting down.
GTCAAATTCAATTCCTGCGAATCTCGCTGAGGGTTGGAATAATAAACACATCAATCTTTATCTCGAAGGGATCAACAGAGCACTTGGAGAGTTGAGAGAGACGAAACACCATCTCTCCATCGTTTTCAAAAAAGGTTACCTTACGAGACAAAGGTACGAGAACTTGATGGAGCGGTACGACGAATGCGGTAAAATGCTGAGAGGCCTCGAAAAATCCTTAGAGAGAACCAAGACCCAAAACCTATAACCTACAACCTATAACCTATAACCTATAACCTACAACCTTCTATGATCAAAGTCTTGGTGGTTGAGGATTCGCCTGTCGTGCGAGAATTTTTGGTGGAGATCCTCGGCTCGGATCTGGAAGTCCTGGTGATCGGCACGGCAGGCAGTGGAGAGGAAGCCCTCGAAGTGGTCGAACGCCGGAAGCCCGACGTTATCACTATGGATATCCATCTGCCGAAGATGGACGGGTTTGAGGCCACTCGCCGCATTATGGAAACACATCCCACACCCATCGTCATTGTCAGCGGGAGTTTCAGCACCCAAGAAGTAGCAACTACATTCCGTGCCATGGAAGCGGGAGCTCTCGCCGTGGTCCCTCGGCCACGGGGGATCGGTCACCCGGAGTACGAGACCACCGCCAAGGAATTAGTCCGCACCGTTAAGCTGATGGCCGAAGTTAAGGTGGTCAGGCGATGGTCTCGATCAGCAAACAAGCCAACGGTTCTTCCAGCCGCGCAGGTGGAAGTGAAGAGGACGTCAGCGGAAATCCAGGTCGTCGCTGTGGGTGCTTCGACGGGTGGACCGGTCGCGCTGCAAACTATTCTGTCCGAACTCCCCAAAGATTTCCCCGTTCCCGTGCTCATTGTCCAGCACATGGCGCCCGGGTTTGTCCAGGGTTTTGCCGAATGGCTCGCTCAGTCTTCCGGCTTTCCGGTCCACGTTGCCGCCCACGGCGACCCCCTTCTTCCCGGGCACGCCTATGTGGCTCCGGATGGGGTGCAGATGGGGGTAAGGAAGGGGCCCCGTATTGTCCTCAGCCAGGGTGCGATCGAGAACGGTTTACGCCCGTCCGTCTCTTATCTCTTCCGCTCTGTGGCTGCAGTCTTTGGGCGCAATGCAGTCGGCGTGTTGCTCACCGGCATGGGAAGAGACGGGGCAGAGGAGTTGAAGCTGATGAAAGATCAGAGTGCCGTCACCATTGCACAAGATCAAGAGAGTGCGGTGGTGCACGGCATGCCGGGAGAAGCGATAAAACTTGACGCGGCAACGTATGTGCTTCCGCCGGAGCGCATAGCCACAGCGTTGGTCAGTCTGGCCAATAAGAAGGGAATACGACCATGAGGGCCGAGCGACAGTCCAGGAACGAGGCAGGAGAAATCCTCATCGTCGAGGACAGCCCTACACAGGCGTTGCAACTGCAGCACATCCTTGAGCAGCACGGCTATCGCACCTCCGTCGCCAAAAACGGTGTGCGCGCACTCGCCATCATGAGCCAGCAGAAACCGATGATTGTCATTAGCGACGTTGTCATGCCAGAAATGGATGGCTACCAACTCTGCCGGCAGATCAAAGCAGATGAACAACTCAAAGATATTCCGGTCGTGCTCGTGACTACTCTTTCCGACCCTGAAGACGTCATCCGAGGCTTAGAATGTGGAGCGGACGCCTTTATCATTAAACCCTATGAGGAACACTATCTGCTCGCCCGCCTCCAGTACTTTCTGGCCAACCGTCATCTCCGCAAGCACGAAAAAGTACAGATAGGTGTGGAGGTTGTCTTTGCGGGCCGAAAACATTTTATCACCTCGGATCGTCTGCAGATCCTCAACCTTCTGCTGTCCGTTTACGAAAGCGCCATTCAGAAGAATCAGGAACTCCTCAGGGCACGAGATGAACTGGAGCAGCTGAACGAACATCTGGAATCAATGGTGGCTGAGAGAACCGCCGCGCTGAGGGTAGAAATTACTGAACGCAAGCGGGCGGAAGAGGCACTGCGCAGAACGCACGATGAGTTAGAACGACGAGTGAAACAACGGACCGCAGAGCTGACCGCAGCCAACGAAGCTTTACAAACTGAAATCATTGAGCACAAGCAGGCCGAGGTGGCCTTGCAAAGAAGTGAGGAACTGTACCGCACCCTTGCCAAAAATTTTCCCAATGGCGCAGTGCTCTTGTTCGATCGTGAGCTCCGCTACACCCTCGCTGAAGGGGCGGGATTAACCACGGTTGGTCTTTCTAAAGAACAACTGGAAGGGAAAACCATCCGGGAGATATTCCCGCCTGAAACCTGTGCCGTGATCGAGCCACATTATCGTGCGGCACTAGCCGGTACAGCGGCCAATTTCGAAATGTCATTTGTGAACCATGTCTACCTTGTTCATACCCTTCCGATCCACGACGAGCGCGGCCACATCTTCGCCGGTATGACGATGACGCAAGACATCACCGAACGCAAAGAGATCGAGCATCTGAAGAATGAGTTTGTCTCCACCGTGAGCCATGAACTGCGCACACCGCTGACCAGCCTGCGGGGGTTTGCCGAACTGATGCTCAAACGGGATTTCCCCCCAGAGAAACAGCGCGAGTTTTTGACCATCATCCATAATGAATCCATCCGCCTCACTAATCTGATCAATGACTTTCTTGACCTCCAGCGCATCGAGTCAGGCCGCCAGATGTACCACTCTGACCACTGTCTCTTATACACATCTGACGCTGCCGACGATCTTACGCGTGTAG
>CAZAYE010000317.1:0-5112 GCA_964489255.1 uncultured Enterobacteriaceae bacterium | reverse complement strand
ATGTCCCGGTGGTCGCCTTTCCAACAGAGGGAAAGCTGGGTGTGCAACACATGGGTAATGTAAAGGCTTTCCAGGAAAACGGTATTCCCACCTATTCAACGCAGTGGCAGGGCAAGTTCGAAGTAGGCCTCGGCTTGAACGCACGTTCTCCTTACGTAGGGCCGAGTGTGGGAATGTCCAACGCAACAGATGCTGCGGGCAACCGAACAAACCTTGCTCCCAGAGACTGGATCTTTCGTGGCAACGGTGTCGAACAGCACGTAACTGGAACCTTGCCGGATCTCATGAAACAGTACATGAGTGTCAACCCGGGTATGGCAGGGAGGTTGGAGACACAGCGGTTCCAGTCTCCTGTACCACCTGGAGGTTCGTTCGACACGCCTGGTGGGATCTTGTTGGGAGCGGTTCACCTAGCACGCGGAGTCGGCGGTCGTGTTATGTTCAACTCCGGCGACCATAAAGGTGGGCAGCTAGCCTTGGTATATACCCTGTTCGGTGCTAACAAACTCTCTGAGGAAGCACGTTAGCCATTCGAAGTACGTCTCTGAAACCGAGGCGAGGTTGACTACAAGAAAGCTCTCCGTCAGGCTAGAGCGCCAATGGCAGACAAGGTTGACCTCACTATCATCGGCAGTGGCATCATCGGTCTCGCGAGTGCTCTCGAGGCCGTGCATCGCTACCCCAGGCTGAAACTTCTCGTGCTGGAGAAGGAAGACCAGCTTGCCGTGCATCAAACCGGCCATAACAGCGGGGTTATCCACTCAGGGATTTATTACAAACCTGGCTCGCTCAAGGCGCAAACCTGTGTCTCAGGCGCCAAAGCGCTCGTTTTATTTTGTGAGGACCACGACATTCCCTACGAGTGTTGCGGGAAGGTGGTGGTCGCCACGGCGCCAGGAGAGTTGCCTCGCCTTGAGGAACTCTTTCGTCGCGGGATCGCTAACGGCGTTGTGGGATTGGAAATGGTCGGTCCGGAACGGCTGCGGGAAATTGAACCCCACGCCACGGGTATCAAGGCGCTATACGTGCCTACCACCGGCATCATTGATTTTTCCCAGGTGGCCCAGACCTACGCCCGGCTCATACAAGAGCAGGGAGGAGAGATCAGAACGCGCTACCAAGTACAAAAAATCGTCCATGTGGATGGGGGACTTGTACTTGAGACCTCGCAAGGAACGGTGCTGACACAGTTCCTCATCAATTGTGGCGGCTTGTTTTGCGATCGTTTGGCACGTATGGCTGGTGCACGGCTAGACCTGCGAATCGTTCCTTTTCGTGGGGAGTATTACACTATTGCCCCACAGCGGCGTAGTCTCGTCAAAAATCTGATCTATCCGGTGCCGGACCCGACATTGCCGTTTCTGGGCGTGCATTTCACTCGAACCATCGATGGTATGGTCGAGGCTGGTCCCAATGCCGTCTTGGCGTTCGCCCGCGAAGGGTACCGGAAAACTGACATCAACGTCTATGACCTGCGCGAGACACTGACCTTTCCTGGGTTTTGGCTTATGGCCCGGAAGTATTGGCGAACTGGATTCGGTGAGATGTACCGTTCGTTAAGCAAGCCAGCTTTCCTCAAAGCGCTCCAACGGCTCCTTCCTGAACTCAGCGGGGACGACTTGCAGCCTGGAGGAAGTGGCGTACGAGCCCAGGCGATCGCTGCGAGTGGCGCGCTGGTTGATGATTTCGTTATTTCTGTCACTAGGAATGCCCTCCATGTCCTCAATGCCCCTTCTCCAGGAGCCACCGCTTCACTGGCGATCGGTAAGCTGATTATGGAGAAGGCTGCACAGGCTTTTACGCTCTCCGGTTAGAGGAGAGACGCGACATTTTGAGTCCTTCCAATCTACTCAGGACCCAGAGAGGAGTGCAATTTTCCCAGGAAAACCCCCCTCCTCACACGTAAAGGATTGTCAAAAAAGGAGAAAATAGATAGAATGCAGCTCCATCGGAGAAGCTGATGCCGATTACAATCAGAAAAGCCGCTCGCCTGGAAAAGCTACCGCCTTACCTGTTTGCTGAAATAGACAAGAAAAAACGAGAAGTTGCAGCTCGTGGGGTTGATATCATCAGCCTCGGCATCGGTGATCCAGACCTGCCCACTGCCCCGCACATCGTGAAAGCGCTGCAAGAGGCGGCGCCACGGCCAGCGAACCATCGCTACCCAGATTACGAGGGTCTCTTCACCTTTCGTCAAGCGGCGACTGAGTGGTATCAAAGCCGGTTTGACGTCACTTTGGATCCGGATAAAGAGGCAGTTTCCTTGATTGGCTCTAAAGAAGGGATCGCCCATATCCCTCTTGCTTTTGTGAATCCTGGGGATGTGGTGCTGGTCCCAGACCCAGGTTATCCAGTCTACAATATTGGAACTATCTTCAGTGACGGCGAGCCATATTTCATGCCGTTACGCAAAGAAAACGGTTTCCTGCCAGACCTCAAAGCGATCCCAGAAGCCGTGGCCAAGCGGGCTGTACTTATGTGGATCGGCTACCCCAATAATCCCACCTCTGCGGTCGCACCCAAAGAATTCTTCGCCGAGGTGATCCGTTTTGCCGAAAAATACAACATCATTGTCTGTCACGACAACGCCTATTCCGAGGTGTATTACGAGGGTAAGAAAACTTCGAGCTTCCTCGAGGTGGATGGTGCCAAGGAAGTCGGGATCGAGTTCCACTCGTTGTCCAAGACCTACAACATGACCGGCTGGCGCATAGGGTTCGCCGTAGGGAACGCTGCGCTCATTGATGGTCTAGGCAAGATTAAGACGAATGTGGACTCTGGTGTATTCCAGGCGGTTCAGGAAGCAGGCATCGCCGCGCTTACTGGTGACCAAAGCGTCATCGATGAGATGCGCCGTATTTGTCAAGAACGGCGCGATATTCTCGTGCGTGGCCTGCAATCCATTAGCCTGGCCTGCACCCCACCCCAGGCGACCTTTTACGTGTGGGCCGAGGTCCCAAAGGGATACACCTCCGCGAGCTTTACGAGTAAGATTCTCGATGAGACTGGAGTGGTCGTAACGCCAGGCAACGGTTTTGGTGCGGCGGGCGAAGGCTATATTCGGTTCAGCTTGACTGTGGACACGGAACGCTTGCGGGAAGCGGTGGCACGGTTGCAGAAATTGCACCTATAGCCTCCCGGTTCCTGTTGTCCTCGACATAGGGAACGGCGTTTGCTTTGCCGGAGCCCCTTCACCCTGTCCCTTCTTGTGCAGGAAGAGGGAATTTGTCCTCAAGAGCAGGGTGAAGGGATCAAGCTGAAATTGGTACCCCACTAGGCGGGATGCAAAAGGGAGATGTTCCACCGAGTCTTTATTGGTATCGGTTCGAATCTGGGTAACCGTCGAGCCCATTATCAGAAGGCGCTCGCGCTGATCGCTGCGTTGCCTAAGACCCGTATTGTCAAAAGCTCTTCCCTGTACGAGAGCGAGCCGATCGGTGAGGCCAAAAATTGGTATGTCAACGGAGTGATCGAGGTCGAGACTGATTTCTCTCCGCAACAGTTGCTACGCCGCCTGCAAGAGATTGAACAAGGGATGGGGCGGAAAAGAACTCCCCAAACCAAGAAGTGGACCTCGCGGAAGATTGACCTCGACATCTTGTTATTTGATAATCAGGTAATCGAATCGCCAAGCCTCACCATCCCGCATCGAGAACTGCATAAGCGGCGCTTCGTGTTGTTACCGCTCTGTGAACTTGCGCCACACCTGACTCATCCGCGGTTGGGGATGACGATTACCGACTTGCTCGTTGGTCTCAAAGACGGCAAACGTGTATTGCTGTTGCCACCTCATGCTTGACAGGGGGCCGAGACCACGCTCTTTATGATTCGATACGCTCGGTATGAGCGGAAAAGGATGAGAAATTGCTAAAGTACTCTCGTTCATGCTGAGCCTGTCGAGGGGACATAGAAGCCTTCTAAAGAGCAGGGAGTGAGGCCCCTACCAAGCATCCTGTACAGGAGAGAGACTGATGAAAATCTTTATCGATACCGCGGACATCAAAGAGATCCGGGAAGCCCATGCATGGGGCATTCTTGATGGGGTGACAACCAATCCTTCACTGGTCGCGAAGACCAATCGTTCTCTAGAATCGGTCATTAGAGAGATCTGCACAATTGTGGACGGTCCTGTCAACGCTGAGGTTGTGAGCGTAGACGCGCCAAGTATGGTTGAGGAAGGTGAGCGACTGGCTGCCATGCACTCTAATGTTGTGGTCAAGGTGCCGATGATCCCTGAGGGGTTGAAGGCGACTAAAATCCTTAGCAGCCGGGGGATCCCAGTCAATGTCACGCTCGTTTTCTCACCTGCTCAGGCCCTTTTGGCTGCCAAGGCAGGTGCGACCTATGCGAGTCCCTTTGTTGGCCGGCTTGACGATATTGCCGAGGACGGCATGGGCTTGATCACACAAATCGTGCGGATTTACCAAAACTACCATTTTCCTACTCAGCTGCTGGTCGCCAGTATACGCAACCCTATGCACTTTGTGCGCGCGGCGGAGTTGGGAGCACATGTCGCGACTTGCCCCTTCAACGTGATTCAGCAGATCGTGAAACACCCGCTCACTGATATTGGACTTGAGAAGTTTCTTGCCGACTACCATAAGGCGATACAGAGATAACCGCGTAGGGGCGGTTCGCGAACCGCCCCTACTTTTCCTCTTCAGCCAGAAGGGCTTTCACCTGCTCTCCTTGTTCCTGTAAGGCAGCAACCCGGTCGCGGAACCCGTTGATAGTCTCATCCCTCTGCTCCTGGAGCCGGTCGGTTTCCTTCACTAATTCAGCGTACGTATCCAGGAAACTGTTAAACGCCTGCAGTGAGCGGCGCTCAGCATAGCGCGAGCTGACAATTCGCACGAAGTCACGCGCCCGGTCCAGTGGATAAGAGAACTCTTGCATCGAGATCGTTCGGTGGTCCTCTCGCAAGTCTCCCATCTTTTTGGCCATGGACACCAGTAAGTCTATGTGCGTGCGCATCAACTTGCCATACTTGAGCCAGTAGCAACCACTCATCGCCAGAGAGAAGAGTAATAGTAGCGACGTCACTCCGAAGGCACACCACCAGCCCGGCCGCCGGTCTTGACGATCAGGAGACAGGGGGCCTAACATGCAGAC
>CAZAYE010000316.1:3962-5128 GCA_964489255.1 uncultured Enterobacteriaceae bacterium | reverse complement strand
ATGGTCACCACCGGCGGACGTGACGTGAGCTGCTCCTCACCCTCTTGGGTATTGTGACCGTCGAGCACCGACTCGACGTCAAAGGCCACATTTTCCACAGTATAGTCGAAGTCCGCCGCCACTAATGAAGCAGTATCGGCATCGAGCACTTGGTTAATCGTAGCCATGACCCCTAGTCCGATCAGTTTCTTAATGACCTCGCTTGCCTTCACTCCTAATTGATGGGCCAAATCCCCAACCGTCACCACCTCAGAGATGCGAATCACGCGTTTACTTGCCTTGGGTACGGTTATCTCGGTCTGCTTCTGCTCTTTCCCTGGCAAGGTACGTTTCTTCTTAGTCCCGCGGGAGACGCGCAAGTCTCGCTCCTGCATCTCAACCAGCTCGGGTTTGCGAATGATCTTACGTTTCTTGGGCCGTTTCGCCACAGCCAGAGCTTCCCCCCCTCCTTCTGCTACGGGTTCACGTGGAGCACTGACACTCGGGACTGTCTGAGGGGGAGGAGGAGGTTGGACTTTCGGCTTAGCTTCCAGACGCGGCTTGGTCTCAGCCGCAAGTTTTCCCAGATCAATGCGACCAAGGACACGTGAGGGACGAGCAACTCCTGCCGCAGGCTCGGATTTCAACTCCACACGCGGAGGCATACTGGCAGGTTCTGGTTTCCGTGCTTCAACAGGGGGCAGCGCAACTGGTGGAGGCTTCCGTATTTCGGCTGGAGGAACGACAACACCCGGCGATCGTTCTTCGCGCGGTTCTGGAGCGACGACAATAGGCGAGGGTTCCGAACGCAGCTCAACGGGTGGAGGTGGGGGAACCGGCTCTGGTTGGGCACCAACTGGCTCTGGCGCTGAAACGACAGGAGAAACTGCTTCACTTGGAGTAGGGGCTTGCTCCATGAGATCAGGAACTGACACCAGAGATGAGGGAACTTCGCTCGGCAAGGAAGGAGTAAAAGGCACTGGCTCATTCAGCGGCAGATCGAACGCAAGTGGAGGGGGAGGAGCGAAAGGCTCTTCCAGCGCTGGGGCCGTAAATGCGGACTCAACCTGGGAAGATTCGGGCTGAGGTTCCCGGACGGGAGCCTCCTCCTCGTGGAGGACCTCAACTCGCGCGACTCTCCGACGTATGACGGTGTGACTAATCCGACTTTCCCGTACCTCTTCCCG
>CAZAYE010000316.1:0-3952 GCA_964489255.1 uncultured Enterobacteriaceae bacterium | reverse complement strand
GGTTATCAGGTGATCGCTCTTTTGATCTACTTCAGTGACAACCCGCTCGGCAATGAGCTTCTCCTCTCCTAAAGTTGGGAGCGGAGTCTCTGGCGGCTCTGTCACTGGTCGCACCAACGCAATTTCTTGATCGGTGAGAGTACTCGCGGCCTTTTTGCCGTAGACGCCGACCTCCTCAAGCCTGGCAAGTAATTGCCGGGTTTCCATCCTCCACTCCTTGGCCAGTTCATGGATACGCTTCCGTGGCATATGATCTCACCCTTAGGGTCACAGCGTGGTGCTGTGCTCAATCAACATAACGTAGTGTTCCCGCACCTCTCGTGACACCACAACTCCTAACGAACGCACAAAGCCTGAGCGTGAGGTCACAAACGCGCGCAGGCACTCCCGCCGTGGATGAAGGTACCCACTACGCCCTCTTCCTTGACTAGGGTTCAGCACCCCTGCTGCCCCAAGAGTGAACCGCAGGAGCTGACTCTGCCGCTCTCGTCCCCCGCACCCGACACACAGGCGGATTGGTTTCGCGCGTTTTACACTCATTCTTGCACGGTCTCTGCTGCTTCCGGTGAAGTCTCGGTCTCGAGCGGCAGCGACTCGGCCGAGACAGTTTTTGTCGCTACATGCTCGCGTGCGGCTTGCAATATAGCAACTGCTTTTTCCTGTTCGATGCCCTCAACGTCAAGCAGCGCCTCAAGACCCGCCTCGGCAACTTCTTCGGCAGACTTGAAACCATTCTGGTACAACAGTTCCGCAGTCACATCGCCGATTCCCGGCACCACCATGAGGGACTCCAAGGCACGGGAGCGTTCGAGTTCGACTTCGGACTCAGAGCGGACTTCGAGCTTCCAGGCGGTAAGGCGCGAAGCGAGCCGTACGTTCTGTCCTTTCTTGCCAATCGCCAGAGACAGTTGATCGTCGGGAACGATCACTTCCATAGCGTGTTCTTCCTCATCGAGAATGATCTTTGACACCTTGGCAGGCAGGAGGGCACGGCATACGTATTCTGCTGGATCAGGCGTCCACGGCACAATATCCACTCGCTCACCACGTAACTCTTGAACAACTGCTTGTACCCGCGTGCCCTTTACCCCGACACACGCACCGACTGGGTCCACGTCTGGGTCAGTAGAATGTACCGCCATCTTCGCACGACTCCCAGGCTCGCGTGCGGCATTTTTGATCTCGACAATTCCCTCGTACACCTCTGGCGCTTCCTGCTCAAAGAGCTTGATCAGAAAACCAGGATGGGTCCGCGAGAGAATGATCTGTGGTCCCTTGTGGGTCATTTCGACATCGAGAATATAGGCGCGGATACGGTCCCCTTGGCGATAACGCTCCCAGGGGATTTGCTCTTTTTCCGGCAGTACGGCGTCCGTGCGACCTAAGTTGACGATAATGTTTTTCTTCTCCACCCGCTGGACGATTCCTGAGAACAACTCCCCTTTACGGTTCTTGAACTCATTGTAGATCAGTTCGCGCTCAGCCTCACGCACTTTTTGAATAACGCTCTGCTTCGCCACTTGCGCAGCGATCCGGCCGAAGGCAGTGGCTGGTAGTTTACTGAGCAGTTCATCGCCAACTTGGGCTTCAGGATCAAGAGTGTCGCGGGCAGTTGCGAGATCGACTTCGGTTTCCGGGTTCGTGACGGTGTCCACGACAGTTTTGATCTCAAACAATTCGACTTCACCGAGGTCCGAGTTAAACTTCGCCTCGATGCGTTTTTGACTGAAGGTACGACGGGCAGCCGAGAGCATCGCGCTTTCTAGCGCTTCGATGATCACGCTGCGGTCCATGCCTTTTTCCTTGCTGACCTGCTCGATCACCCGATTAAGATCTGGCTGCATGTTCGTTCCCTCTTGTTCTTAATGTCGTGTGTTTTTTTTCTTCTTGCCCGGCATGGGGAAATCATACTCAGCAGTCGCCTTGGCGATATCATCCCAGGAAATCCACACCTCACCAACCTCGTTATCGAGGAGAGCAACCTGCGTCTCTCTCACCTCATGGAGGGTGCCGACAAACACTCGCCTCCCGTGTTGTGGCTGGCGGGTCTGAATACGGACACGCTTACCGAGGTAACGCTGGTAATGAGAGAACCGCAGGAGCGGGCGATTGACCCCGGGCGAAGAAATTTCCAGGGTGTAACGCCAAGGTACGGGATCGTGAGCGTCAAGGAGATCGCTCAGTTGTCGATGAACCCGTGTCAAATCGTCCAGCGAAATGCCTCCTTCACGATCGAGCGTGAGGCGTAATACCCAGCGGCCACCTTCCGAGCGAAAGTCGACTCCCCACAGTTCGATTCCCTCTTCCTCAATCAATGGGCTCGCAAGAACGGTGACTTGCCGGATGATGTCTTGAACCGCAAAGTCCATCCAGGAAAAAAAAAGTGGGCGCACCGCCCACTTTCTTCTACCCTCCTTTGGTAAATTTAAACGATCCTGTGCCCCTACGCAAGGGGCACTCTATGCACTCTCCTCTCCATTGAGGTCGTGAAGGGTCAGCAAGCTAATAATCTGATAATACCGTTTCCCTTGAGGAGTGATCACTTCGACCTCCTCCCCGACTTCCTTGTGTAACAGCGCTTGGCCGAGAGGCGAGTGCAAAGAAATGTACCCGGCCGCAGGGTCTACTTCCTCAGGAAAGACGATCTGGTACTCCGTGACTTCTCCGGCTTCGACGTCTTCAAGCTTCACACGGCTGCCATACGCAACCACAGACTGAGGAATGCTGGACAAGTTATAGAGAGAAAGTTGCCGCACCCGTTCCTCGAGTTGGGCAATCCGGGCTCGGACGAAGTCTTGCCGGGCGCGCGCTGCTTCGTACTCCGCGTTTTCGCTCAAATCTCCATGGGCAGCGGCTTCTTGCAAATCCTTGGGGATACGAACGTTGAGTTCGTGGTAGAGTCCCTCGAGATCCCTCTTAAGCCGTTTGATAATCGGCAGTTCCATCATAATAACTCCCCCTCTGATGCCAATGGCCGCTTGACACTCTTACGCACAAAAATCGCGGGGGCTGGCTCTATGACAAACCAACCCCCGCAGATGCAAAAATGATTGTGTGTCTACGCGGTAAGGATCTGAATTGTACAAGCTGACCCAAGTCCGATGACATGGGCGAGCCCAGCTTTTGCCCCTTCGACCTGTCGGGCTCCTCCTTGACCGCGCAACTGGGTGACGATCTCGTAGATATTCGCTACGCCAGTCGCTCCCAGGGGATGCCCTTTAGAAAGGAGGCCACCACTCGCGTTAACCGGGATATCGCCACCCAGAGCAGTACGGCCCTCGTCGATCATACGACCAGCTTCGCCTTCGCTACACAGCCCCAGGTTTTCGTAGTGGAGGAGCTCGGCAGTGGCGAAGCAGTCGTGCAGTTCGACCAAGCTGAGATCCTTGGGACCAAGGCCAGCTTTTTCATAGGCCTGTTTGGCTGCGTTTTTCGTCAAGGTATTCACATCAGGCATAGTCAGGTCGCGCTCGGTGTAGGGATCGGAGGTCAGAACCGAGGCGGCTACCTTGATCGGCTTGCTGGTGTACTGTTTCAGCTTATCAGCTGAAACCAGAATGGCCGCAGCTGCACCGTCACCGGTAGGGCAGCACATATAGAGGGTATTGGGATAGGCTACCATACGAGCCTTCATCACGTCTTCCAGTTTGACCTCGATGCGGTACTGAGAGAGCGCATTATGGACTGAGTGTTTGTGGTTCTTCACCGAGACCTTGGCGAATTGCTCGGCCGTGGTGCCATACTTGCGCATGTGTTCTACTCCGGCCTGACCAAAAACCGCAGGCATCAGCCCGCTCCCTAATACGCCCTCGACACTCTCACCGCCACTACGGGCACCGCCACCGAGGAGACCCATTTTGCCCATCTGCTCGACCCCAACCGCCATGGTTATGTCATACATGCCAGAGGCGACACCGATGTAGGCTTCGCGGAACGCGGTTGAGCCCGTAGC
>CAZAYE010000315.1:0-5130 GCA_964489255.1 uncultured Enterobacteriaceae bacterium | reverse complement strand
CAATCCACCGGGCTGTAACAAAACGGACTTGGGGGTACCGGCTGTTGCGCACCTCGGCACCTCAACATCATCGTGCTATGGGTGCTATGGGTGTCCGTTAAAGTTTTGCAGAACGGTCATGCCCCGCCTGTAGCCACAGGCCGCCTTTGGAGAACCAATTGGCTATATATGCCGCCTACCAGAAGGCCACGCCACAGGGCTTTGATGAGCAGGGTGCTGAGCCGAAGCATTGGACGGCCTCAATTCAGGCGCAAAACGTGACCTTGCAAAAGTTTAACGGCCACCCGGGTGCTATCGGATGCTTGACTTTCCACCACTACGCTTTAAAATGACCCATTCAGCCTTGCAAACGCGAAGTTGTACGACATAGATGTCACCCTTCGACACGATGAGCGGTGAGGTGCACCCCGAGTGGGTTAAAGCAGACTTTTTCTATGCCCGAAAAATAGATAAGTTCGAGCTAAGCGATCTGCTTCAGATACCACTGAATGAATCTTTCTATATCTACTTCAACTCGTGAGTATTGACCGGGTCGATAGAAACGGGAATTCACCCCGAGTTGGTTTTCCTCGCAAATCCTCCAATCCTGCAAGCCGGTCTTAGCCCAAACCCAAATTACACGCTCGACCTCACAATCAATGCCTTCTACAGCATCTTCATGTACAAGCCAAGTGTATTCCACTTCAGTCTGGATCGGGGCAATCGGTGTAAACCGTGATAACATCGCATGGTCATTACACAGAGAAAACCAAAGGATCGGGTAAATTTGGATGCCAGTAACACCGCCGTCATATTGTTTGAAATTACCCATTAGAGGTGCTACAGGTTGGCCATCGATGCTCTGAGTAAGATATCCCGGACGAATTGGGACCCGTTGACAGCGAGCTAATGAGCCATCCACTGACTTGACTTGCCCAGTCTTGTGGCCCAAGCTTCTAGCAAAAATCTCCCACTTCGCAACAAAGGCATCCTGCTTTTCCTGTGCCTGTTGTGATAAGGTCGCTTGGGGGTAGGTCATGACTGAGCAAAATTCGGGGTGGGTATGTGGACAGTGATAACATTCCCAAAAGTTCTCTGCAACCAACTTCCAATTGGCATTGATCCGGTGGGTGGTTTGATAGCAAATTTTAGCCCGATCTAATCCATGCGGTTTTAGGAAAGATTCAACGTCTCGTAAGAGGGGCTCAAAATCAGGTTCATTTTGGCTGAGGCAGATGAATATTATTCCCTCTAAGACACGGACATGGCAACGATACAAGCCGAACTGCGATTTATCAAAGCCATCCGGCATTCGCCCAGCAGATACTAGCGCACCATCAGTATCGTATACCCACGCATGGTAGGGGCAAACCAGTCTCTTTGCTCTCCCCGACTCTTCAGAGCAGATTCGGGAACCACGGTGACGGCAGACATTTAGTAGAGCACTAATATGACCGTCAGGACCCCTAATTATGATGATAGCCTCACCCGCTACGTTGTAAATGAAATAATCGCCGGGATTCGGTATACGACTAATATGGCCAGCAAACAGCCAATGCCGCATGTAGACATTTCTGATATCAAGCTCGAATATCTCTTGATTGATATAGAATGGTTGCTCCAAGCTGAAACCCTTCTGACGGTTGGCTACTAGTTCTTGAATCCAAAATGGGGTTTGAGATAGATTCTGTGTCATATTGTTGTCCTTACGCCCCGGTGGAGAAGAACTATCTAACACTTCTCTCTAACAAGAATGAAAGCAACTTGGAATAATTGTTGAGGATAATATAGAGTTGCGGAGGCCTAAATCTTGGATGGATCGTCACTATCTCGTCAAGCGTCACTGGTTTAATTTCCTCAAAGGACAGGATTGGTATAGCATAGCCCCTATCTAGTCCGGCTAAATACTCCTGTACGCTTGGACCCGAACCTTTCCTCTGTCCTTCAGCAATCTCGCTGATGAAATGTACAGGCCCCACAATAGGCTTGTCGAACTCTACTTTCGCGGAGACCGCTGAAACGGGCGAATTGACATATAGGAAGATCGTGGTCGGATGATCTCTAAATTTTCTTCTGTATTCATACTTTTTGATTCCATCTCTCATTTGAAGATAATATTCGTCTTGAATAGTTAAGAGGACATATACCTTCTGTTGTGTCGCAACTTTAGGACCTTGGGAAGGGAGAGGAGGTTCTTTAAGGTTCAGTGAGAGTTGCATATTCTTGTTCATAATACTGTCCTTTCTATCCTAAATGAAAAGGGCACAGGAGCAAACCGGTTTATATCAGATAGAAATTCAAGCGTCATATGGTGGGAATACTCAAACCATAACAGATAGTATAGAAGTATTACAATCTATTCCGATCACCATAGATCGCCAGGAGTTTGCTCACCGATTGACGCGTGAGATGCCAATAGATGCTCGAATAAACATTACGGCACATGAAGATGTATCCGGGGATATCCTTGAGTATATCCCGGAAGGAATAGAAATTGCTAGTTCGTCGGCTGGATTCTCGTTTCAGGAGATTATGACAACTAACGCACCCGTTTCAGGCTCAACTACTCCGAGAGATGAAATAACCCTGGGTTTGCCTTATGAAGGTATTTATTCTGCACTCCTTGGCTTTGGCGACCCACTGCAGGATTCCTCTTTGAAAGATTTATATCGGAAGAATAAACTGCACGGTCACGACGGCATTGACTTTGACCTTTCTAACGGCACACCGGTTCTTGCTGTCGACGATGGCGTGGTGCAGCTTGCCGGACGAGGAGACTATGGCGTAACAGTTGTCTTACAGCACAAGTGGGGCAGAAGTTACTACGGTCATTTGGAAAGCACCGGGCTTGTTCCTCAACAAAAAGTCCTCAAGGGTGAAAAAATTGGTCGATCGGGAAACTCGGGCCTGACCAGTGGCGCATACCTTCATTTTGGCATAAAGCTGACCCAAAATGATCCATCGAATGGTTTTTACGGAAAAATCGATCCAAAACCGTATTTAACAGGAAAAAATATTTTATCCGGGTACCGAACCCGCGCACTCGTCTGGCGCATCAATCTATCCAAAGGACAAAGTACGACACTAAGCTACCGGATACGTCCTGAAAGCAATGTCTCTACTGTCTATCAGTTTGGTCCTATCAGTATAACACGAGGCGAGCAACAAGGAACTCTTCGTGATCCCAATGGATCAGGAGGACAACTTGTATTCCAGGAACGATCGACCTGGCAGTATATTTTTTCTACTTCTACAATGTATCCTGAACAACATCAAGCGAATCAAATTCAAGTGCCTAGCCGTGACGAGCCAAAACAGAATTAAGAAAAAGCCCAGCTACACGAAGTTCTCATGAAAATAAAGAAAGAACCTTTGATATTGAAAGAAAATAAGAACGCCAAAAATACCAGTTTTATCTTCTACCAATACGGTATTTATACACTTACTTTTTCAGTATTTGATTCACTTATATCTCCGATATCGACTTCTATGGCTTCTGTTGTCGTCTCTGTTGAACCGTCGGCTATAACGACTCTTTCCGCTACACCAAGTCCGACACCTGAACCGACAGTAACACCGACGCCAACTTTAACACCTGCTCCCGAACCCACTGCACGCCATCTCCGCAACCCACATCAACACCAACACCGTCACCCACTCCGCAGCCCACATCAACACCAACTCCATCACCTAGTCCGAGTCCCACACTCACGGAATCACCAACGCCGACTTTAACTCCGACTCCGGATCTTTCACCTACGCCAACACCCAAACCCCCTCCGACACCTACGGCTACACCGGAGCCGACTCCGGAACCCACGGCTACGCCGACTCCGCAAACTTCACCTACGCCAATACCATCATCAACACCTACGCCAACGGTTACTCCGACACCGCAACCCACAGCAACACCAACACCGTCTCCAATACCCAGTCCTACAGTTACTCCTACATCAACTCCTACTCCGTCGCTTTCACCAACACCTACTCCGACACCCCAACCCACTGTAAAACCAACACCAACCAATACACCAACACCGTCTCCAATACCCAGTCCTACAGTTACTCCTACATCAACTCCTACTCCGTCACTTTCACCAACACCTACTCCGACTCCAACACCAAATCCGACACCGTCACCTACACCAAGTCCTACCTTAAGTCCGACTCCGTCTTTGTCTCCGACGCCGATGTTGACACCCACACCTACGCCTCCGCCGCTCCCTCAACCGACGATCAGTTCCGTGGTAAAAAACAAAGCGAAATGTAAAAACATCTCGTGTGATGTGACGATTACAATAACCGGGACGAATTTTGTCCGTGGAATTCAGGCAGAAACCAGCAACTTCTTCAGTACGACGCAGGGAAGAATCGGACAGGTGTCAGCGACGCAAATCACTGTAACTTTCACGAACTTGACGCAATACCTCACTTATAGCGTCAGGGTCTACTATCCGGATGGAAGACAGGCAACCAGGCTGTCCGCGTTTACAGCAAACTAATGATTGGTGGCGATTTCTACTCGTCCGGCAGTTCCTGATCGGACCAGATCGATGGCTTGATTAATCTTTTTCAGCGGAAACTCGTGGGTGATGATGCCGGCAAGCGTAAATTTCCCCGCTTTCAACAGCCGAATGTAGCGGGGAATATCAAGATGCGGTTCGCTACTGCCTCCCTCCGACCCTTTGATGACTTTCCGAAAGTGCAGCGGCAGCGTATAAATTGATACATTGTCTCCGTGTTTTGGTACACCAACGAGAATCGTTTTCCCTTGTGGCTGGGTCAACGCATATGCCCGTTCGATCACTCTTGGGTTGCCTGTGGTATCAACGACAACATCTGCTCCTCCGCCGGCTGGCGGAACCCCAACAATTCTTTGAATTTCAGTATCAACATTCGGTGATTTTGCCTCAAGTGTATGAGACGCTCCGAATTTTTTAGCAGTTATAAGTTTTTCCGGAACTAAATCAATACCGATGATCGGGTATGCAGAAACCAACGACGCAGCTTGTACGATATTCAGTCCTACACCTCCAACGCCAAATACCACAACCGACTGCCCAATTTTCACTTGTGCATCGTTATTGACGACTCCGATTGCTGTCGTCACCGCACATCCGAAAAGCGGAGCAATTTTCAGATCGAAATCCT
>CAZAYE010000314.1:0-5131 GCA_964489255.1 uncultured Enterobacteriaceae bacterium | reverse complement strand
GAAAGGCAAGGCGGTCGTCGCCTCCATCAAGGCAGCCGGTGGTAAGGCCGCTTTTGTCAAGGCGAACGTCGTGCGTGAGAGAAATGCCAAGCGTATGGTCGAGTTCACTGTCAAGAAGTATGGTCGCCTCGATATTTTGTTCAACAACGCTGGCGTGGAAAATCCCAAGCCCGAGGTTACCACCAGCGTGAAGGAATGGGACACGGTGATGGACGTCAATGTCAAAGGTGTTTTTCTGGGAACGAAATACGCGATTCCAGAAATGCAAAAGAACGGAGGTGGGTCAATTATCAACACTTCTTCAATTTTCGGTCTGATCGGTTCGCCGGGTTTCGCGGCCTACCATGCCTCGAAAGGAGCGGTGCGGTTGTTGACCAAAGCGACTGCGCTTGCGCACGCGGCGGATAAGATCCGCGCCAATGCTATTTGCCCTGGTGTGATTGAAACCCCGATGTTTGCCCAGGTATTGAGTGAAGCACCCAATCCAGATACCGCCCGGGCCGACTGGATGGAAAGCGAACCGATCGGCCGTTTCGGCCGGCCTGACGACATCGCCTACGGTGCGCTTTATTTAGCCTCGGACGAATCGTCTTACGTGACTGGCACCGAGTTGGTCATTGATGGAGGGTATACGGCAAGATAGCTCCTGGGAGTGCGGATTTCGGGAGGCGGAGTGCGGATTTTCAAAGGACAGCATTGGTAATCCGCAATCGGCAATCCGCAATGGATTGACACCTCGCATTGCCTCTACTAGCATACGCCCCGCGTGCCGGAGGTACGCTAACCGTAATTCCCAATAAGGAGGGACATCATGGCAGAAGGAAAAGCAAAACGGTTGTGGGCCCTGCCGAATGCAGAGCTAACAGTACCTCGGAGCCTGTTGATGCACGGAGCGCCGAATGAACCAGTAACCGTACCGAGCCCGGCATATTTGATTGAGCATCAGAAAGGATTGGTGCTCTTCGATACGGGCTGCCATCCCAAAGTGGCGGATGATCCGGTAGGCTACTGGGGACCCATTGCCCAAGCCATCCAGGTGAATTATCCCAAAGAAGTGTTGCTCGATCGCCAAGTCCAGGGACTCGGTTACAAGATGAGCGACGTCAAGTATGTGGTGATTTCTCATCTCCATCTCGACCACACCGGCTACATGCACGCTTTTCCTAAGGCGAGATTCTTGATCATGGCGAACGAGCTACGTTACGCTTACTGGCCAGATCCTGACCGGCGAGCCGTGTTCATCCTCGACGATATCTTGCCGACTCGTAACTTCGACTGGGTCGAATTGGACAGTGACTTGGACCTCTTCGACGACGGCAGCTTGGTCATGCTCAAAACTCCAGGACACACTCCAGGCGAATGCTCTCTGTACGTACGCCTGCCGAATCGCAAAATTCTGCTGGTTGGTGACACCATTCACCTACGTGCGCAGATCGAGACCGGCGCGACCATGCCGCTTGACACAGACCCAACTCAAGCTGCGCTGTCGATCCAGCGAGTGAAAGCGATCCGTGACATGCACGAAGCAACAATCTGGATCACTCACGATCCGGAAGACTGGCTTGAGTTGCCGCACGCTCCCACCGCGATCGAGTAAACCAAGGGGGCAGTATGCCAATCTACGAGTACTACTGCTTGTCGTGCGATCTCACCTTCGAGGTGCTGACGTCACTGAGCGAAGCGCTGAAGAAGAAACCCTGTCCAGAATGTGGGAGACGGGCACCGCGCACGGTCTCAGCGTTTGCTATTGCTTCGGGCGGCAACGGACATCACGAAAGTGAAATGCCAACCGTGGCCCAACAGCCGCGCGACCCGCGCCCGTTGTGTATGCGTTATCCGCAAGTTCCCCTCTCATGCCACATGGACGAGCCTTCGCTGAAGCGATTCGTTGCCCATGCCCAGGGGCGAGGGAATGAATACGATGACAAGACGGCCAAGCAGGCGGAGATCCGCAAACAACGTGGGATTCCTGCTCCTGTGGTAGCACCCCCAGCGCATGGGCATGATCATCACCACTTCCGCCGTCACGGCGCGTCTCAAGCCAAAGGACAGGATCACACCCACAGTCATGGACACAGTCACGGGAAGGGGAAAGTGCATTCGCACTCCCACGGGACACAGGGGCATTAGAAAGATCTGAACGAGACTCCTGGTCGTACTTCGGCACACTAGCAGGGACCGGCCGTACAACGTAGGGGCGCAGCATGCTGCGCCCCTACAATTTTTTCAAGCATGAGATTTATGTTGTTATCGCGACAGACCACTTTCCTCTGGGCAATCGTCTTGTTCTTGCTAACCCAATCCGCCTGCTTCTTCTCTGGCGGTGTCTCAACTTTTAACAAGCAGACCCGCGCCAGCGGCAGCGGCTTTCTCTCCGCTACCGAACGCAAAGGCCAGTGGGACGCGGACGGTCCGCCACCGCCGGTTGGCGGGGTAACCGATCGGACTATTTACCGCAAAATGGAAAAAACAGCAGCCTTTTCTATCGCGTACTTCGGCAAGATCTACGAGTTAAGCGACCCGTATCCTTACCGGCGTTGTAGAATTGCAGCTATCCAAGAGGTAGGGACAGCTACAGAAAATGGGGCCACCGTGCACTATTACGCGGTCGAGTTTGATCCAGAACCAAGCGGGTAATCTTCTGCCTCTAAAAAGCCGTCACTCTGCTCGGAACGGCCAGGCATAGGGAATACACACAATCGCGACTGCGAAGACGAGGAGTTTCAGCGGAATGCCGATCTTCAGGAAATCGGCAAAGCGGTACCCCCCTGGCCCGTATACCATGAGGTTCGTCTGATAGCCGATCGGCGCGGCGAAGCTCGACGATGCCGCGGCGGTGATGGCGATGGCAAACGGCCGGGCATCGACCCCGAATTGCTTAGCCGCTTCAAGGGCGATGGGAAAAACCAACGCCACAGCGGCTGCATTGGAAATCACTTCGGTCAGAATCGAGGTAGCGAGGTACACGGCGGCAAGGACGCCAACCGGCCCTATCTGGGCTCCTGACTCTACTAAAAATGTAGCAATCATGCCGGCCGCTCCGGTTTTTTCCAATGCTTTGCCTACCCCGAAGGCCGCTGCGATCAGAACCAGCACCGACATATCCACCGCGCCGCGGGTTTCACCGACCGAGAGACAGCCCAGCACAACCACCGCGGAAGCCGCCAATAAGGAGGCGGTGATCATTGGCAACACGCCGGCCGTGACCGTCGCCACTAAGGCGACCAGAATCAGCAGTGCGGGTACGGCCTTCTCGAAGCGCGGCGGCGTGCTGTCAGGAACTTCCGAGACCAAGTAAAAATCAGGGGAATTGCGGAAGGCGCGGGCAAAACCCGGGGAGGCTTCAAGCAGGAGGGTGTCGCCGGCGCGCAGCACGATATCCCCGATTTTTCCGCTCAGACGTCTGCCGCCGCGATGGACCGCAACTACCGCAGCGCCGTAACGCGTGCGGAAATTAGCGTCGCGAATTGTGCTGCCGATAAGCGGTGAGTCTTCGGAAACGACAGCCTCGCTCAGGTTGTTCCCTTCGAGAAACCGGCCTTCGCCGTCACGATGCTCCCCGGCTGGCACCAGACCACGGATCTTTTGCAGGTCCACGATGGTGGACACCACCCCGGTAAACACTAAGCGGTCGCCTACCCTGAGCCGCTCTTCTGGACCGACCGGCGCCACGATTTCTTCGGCTCGCTCAATACGAATAAGAAACAGACCGGGAAGGTGGCGGAGACCGGCTTCCTCGATTCCCTGCCCTGCTAACGGACAGTCTGGCGCGACCTTCAGCTCGACCAGATACTCACGTCGGCTCTCTTCCAGGCTCTCGATCAGGTCTTTGCGATCAGGAAGCAAACGCCAGCCAATCAGCGCGATGAAAGCCAGACCCACAATCGCGCACGGCACCCCGACCGCGCTTAACTCAAAGAATGACATGCTCGGCAGGCCATACCCCATCATCAGGCCGTTGGCGACCAAGTTCGTCGAGGTGCCGATCAGCGTGCACATCCCACCGAGGATAGTTGCGTAAGAAAGTGGGATCAGAAACCGGGAAGGAGAGACGCGGTGGCGTCGCGTCCAGTCGATGACTACCGGGGTGAACATTGCCACGATCGGCGTGTTGTTAAGAAACGCCGAAATACCGGCAATGGGAATCATCATCCGCAACAAAGTGCGCCGGTCACTTTCAATCCGCCCGAAGATACGAGTCGCCACGAACCCAAGAGCGCCGGTGTTCTGCAGAGCGCCGGCAACAACGAACAGCGCCCCGACCGAGATCATCCCCGGATTGGAAAATCCAACGAGCGCCTCTTCCGGAGACAGAACTCCACTGACAATCAGGATGGCCAGCATGCCGAGAAAGATAAGATCCGGCGCAAGCATCTCTCGGATTAATGCGCCCACCCCTAAGGCTACTATACCCAGAGTTAGCCACGCCTCCCAACTCATAACAGCAACATCTGTTGACGAAAATTTTTTGAACCGCTACGAACTCCACACCGTCGGCAACGAGGACACCTTCAGAGCTTGTTGCACTCTCGAAAGAGTGCACAGCCCTATTTCCTGCTGCTCAGGAGTGCTATAGTTCCGCCATTCTCCGCTGGAACAAGGATTATGACAGCAAAAGGCGATGTCACCCTAAAGATTCCTCGCCAGCTTTACGAGAAGCTGCAAGTCATCATTGCCGGAACCGGATTCCACTCCGTTACCGAATTTGTCGTTTACGTGCTACGCGACCTGGTTTCTACCGAGGTGGCGGTAAGCACGGCGGAACCTAAGCAACGCCCCTCACCCTCCCCGTCGCCAGACGAAGAGTTGAGCGCGGAAGAAATTCGGATCATCCGCAAACGTCTACAGGACCTCGGGTATCTCTGAAGCCGAAACAGGATGCCTTATACACTCTCATAAGAGTGCAAACAAGCCCCTGACACTCTTTGATGAGCTGTCCCAGTGGGTCCTGAACATGCCGCGCGCTCTTTCTTCATTCCTCCTGAGCGAGCCAGCTTATACCAGTTTGCTTTCTCGGCGACGTGATGACAGCACTAAGACTGTCACCCTGAGCGCCGCGAAGGGTCTCGTTTGACACGAGATTCTTCGCCTTCGGCTCAGAATGACATTGCCGAGAAGCAGACATTTCGAG
>CAZAYE010000313.1:0-5136 GCA_964489255.1 uncultured Enterobacteriaceae bacterium | reverse complement strand
GTAGTTCACTACCAGTGTCGAAATTGTAATTTTGGGCAAGTTGTCCAGTACGGCCGCACGGGACGAGAGCCCTGACCAGGTGCTCAACCACGCCCGAGGCGTCTGGTATTTGCCAAACCCCGCTTCCATGTAGTTGAATAGATCCGGTCGTGGCGACCAGAGTGAACCATAGTCTCGGGAGGAAGGGCAAATCGACTGGTCGCAGTAGGTCAGGTTCGCTTCGGTGCGATGAATCTCCATGTACCGCCCCACCAGCGCTCGCCGGCTGATGAAGGCACGCCGCTCCAAGGAGAGCGTGTCGAACTCCGGCTGGCGGGTTAATTCCTGAAAGTACCGTTGCTCTTCAATGTAGCGACGGGCAATAGCATCAATCCGTGCCACTCGTGCTGTCTGGGCAGCGCGGTACCGTTGAATGAACTCCTGACTGTATTTGCTCGGTTCGAGTGGTTCACGGAACCCATTGGCTGGGTTGTACATATCAAGGCTAGGGTCACAGGAGAGCGGATCGTTTTCGTCCGTCACCGAGGGATCAATCGCATTCTGCAAGAATTTGCCTTCTCCTAAGTGCGCTGCGAGAATAACCATCCCGTCACCTGGGGGGAGGGAGAACCGGTTCAGGTCGTACGAGTCGCCAGCTGGGGTGTAAGTCAGCCGATCTGGAGGAGGGGTGACTGACTGTGCCTGATAAAAAGAGTAGAGGGAACCTCCGCCGCTATTGCCGATAAACACGATACGCTGAAAACCTCGTTGCTCTTTGAGAAACTTTATGCCCACAGCGATATCTGGCAGCAGCATCTCGTGAATACAGGCGATGTCATTATTAGGCCAGCGTCCCTCTTGGCCGAACGCGGCATAGCCGGCTTCTAGCAGATAGGGAATCGCGTAGTGCCGGCTCATATCGCCGCGCGGGTGCATGAGGCACACCACAGTCTTTTCTCCGCCTTTGGTATAGAGGACGCCCTTGGATTCGCCTCGATCCTCTGCCGTCAGCGAGACCACTTCGTGGTTTGTCCCTGTAGGAAGTTTGTCAAAAGAAATGAGGCTCATCCCAGCCGCCGAGTAACGCGGAATGCGCGCTAATGCCATGGTTCCCTCCTTATGTGGCCGGACGAATCGATTCAGTGCGTTTTATCTTTTTTCTCGTTCGTCCGCTATGCGGGCGAACATTGGACAGAGGAGGGCTTGGGAAGTCAGGAAGCGAGAGGAACAGTCTCTTTACCGCACCAGATCCCTCGCCGAGGAGGCATCAATACCAATAGCCTTAAGCAAGCGGTCTTTGATCCGAACGGCCGCCTTTTCAACGCCTACTCCTTTCTCTGTCACTTTAATACGACCGCCGGCGATCATGTCGTGTCCGCCGGCCGATTTGCTGCCCAGCACTTTCTGCAAAATCTCTCCAGCGTTTACGTCGCGGTTCGTGGTACGAAGGGAGACGTAAAGGTTGTGATCATAATGGCCAATCGCCATTGACCACTCCGTTTCGTCCAGACGGAGCAGGAAATCTGCGACCTCAGCGACCATATCCGGATACTGAACTTCATGCAGAACTGAAATCACGACATTGTCGTAGAGGACGGCCCCTTCGATGGCGTCACGGAACACCTTAAAGTACTCGCGCGGCACCCGGGCATTTTCGATCTTGGCCAGACGGCGTTTGTTGGTATAGGGATAGAGAAATTGGCAGGCTACAACATCTTTGGGGGTGGCCTCGCGTCCCAAGTCTTGGGTCTCGGCGTTAATGCCGTAGAAGAGGGCGGTAGCGATTTTGCTCTCGATGTCGAGGTGAGCCTCTTGCAGGTATTCCGTCAGAATGGTCGAGGTCGCACCATACTCGTCGCGAAGGTCGAGAAAGGGCACCTGGTCGTAAGAGCCGTAGGCCGGATGGTGGTCAATTACCACGGTTGGCGTAAAATTTTCAGGCAAAGAGTTGTTAATCCGCCCGGGTTGCGTGTCCACAAGAGCAACTTGGGGGTTCTGGGAAAAATTAATCTCGCCAACCGGCACCAGGTTAATATTGAGGTAACGAAGCATCGCCCGGTTCTCAGCGCGCCCGACAATTCCTCCTAGGGCGATGATGACTTCCTTGTCTTCTTGAGCTTGATTGATAATGAACCGTAGCGCCGCTGCACTCGCCAATGCATCAGGGTCGGGGTTATCGTGGGGCAAAATAACGAGAGGAGCGGAACCTTCAGTGGCCCGCAACAACTGACTCAAGGGGCTTCTCGTTGGTACGACCATATGGGTACGGAGGGATTATAAGAGACGGCCTCTTTGTTTGTCCACCCCTGCACTCTTGCGCACCGGGTGCTTTGTCAGCAGTATAAGGAGGGTCGGGCTCGTCGCCCACAAGAACTGAGGTGTTTATGTCTTTATCGGCGCGCGAACGTTTTACCCAACTGGTGACTCAGTCGGAAGAGGAGTTGGATCTGGCCGAGGCGGCATTGCTAATCGCCCAGGAAGAGCGTCCGGAGATTGACGTTGCCGCTTATCTCCGCCGACTGGATGAATTGGCTGCGGCGGTCCGTGCCCGCTTGCCCGAGTCCCCAGCGCCGGCGGACCTCATCCAAGGCCTCAATACCCAGTTGTTTCGTGAGGAAGGTCTAGTTGGGAACGATAGCGAGTATTATGATCCGTGCAACAGTTTCCTGAACGAGGTCCTCGACCGGAAGCGTGGCATCCCCATCACTCTTTCTGTCATCTACCTTGAAGTCGGTCGCCGACTCGGTCTGCCGCTGGTCGGAGTTGGGTTCCCTGGACACTTCCTGGTCAAATACAGCGGGGCAACGGGGGATATCGTGCTCGACCCTTTTTCTGGCGGCGTCACCCTCTCCCAGGAAGAACTCACGCAAAGGCTTCGCCGGATGTACGGAGATACCAATCCCTTCCTTTCGCAAATCCCCCAACTCTTAACTCCTGCCAGTAAAAAGGAAATCCTCGTGCGCATGCTCCGCAATCTCAAAGGGATTTATTTACAGCAGAACGACTTCTCTCGTGCCTTGGCAGCCATCGAACGTATCTTGCTCGTTGCCCCGGACCTGGCGGTAGAAATGCGTGACCGCGGAGCAGTCCACCAGCGACTCGGACATCTTCAGGCCGCAGTGCAAGACTTCAGGCGCTATGTCCAGATGGCTCCTGACGCTGAGGATGCCGAGGCGATTCGGGCGATGATTCCCCGCATGGTCGCCCAGTTGAATTAAACCCGTAAAACGTAAGGCATAAAAGGTAAAAGGCGGGAGAAAAGTCGCTTATTTACGCAATTACGTTTTAATACGGATTCCTTATGATCTTTGGCTATGGCCTGCAGGTGCTTCGACTCCGCCGCTCATGCGGCTACGCTCAGCACGAGCGGTTTTTGCCTTTTCACGCCCCCCTGCCGTTCGCCCTGAGCGTAGCGGAGCGAAGTCGAAGGGTGAGGCCGTGAAGAGTTCTCATCAGGAAACCGGATAACTTATTTCATAACCCCCATGACCTCAGTCATCCGTGTTGCCGTAGGTATCCTCACGCGAGCTCAGCAAGTGTTGATCTGCCAGCGCCGCCCTCAGGATCCTCATCCGCTGAAGTGGGAATTCCCCGGAGGGAAAGCACAAACTGGGGAAGACAGCATCGCTTGTCTGCAACGTGAACTGCGTGAGGAGTTGGCGATAGACGCAACGATCGGGGCGGAATTGCAGAGCGCCGTACACACGTATCCTAACGGCCGAACCGTCGCACTGACCTTCCTGCACGTGCCGAGGTACAGAGGCGAAATTCGTAATATCCAGTTTCAGACCGTACTATGGGTCGGACCTACCGACTTGCTCTCCTACGATTTCCTTGAGGGAGACCTGCCCTTTGTCACGGCCCTGGCCCAAGGTGAGTGGGCCAGTATTTTTTCCTCTTAGGCGGAGATGGACCGCTTGCCATTGCTATGAGCCGCCAACAACTCTTCGCCATCTTCTTTTTTGCCGTCTTTCTTTTCTTGCTCTCTCAACTGTACTCGTTGTTTTCTGCTTTCCTCGTCCCTCTGGTCTGGACAATTATTTTGGTGTTGACTTTTTATCCAGGGTATAGGCTGCTCCTCCGTTTGCTTGAGGGCCGACGCACGCTCGCTTCTTTGCTGATGACTCTGTTCGTGGTTTTGTTAGTGGCAGTGCCGGTGTTTTTTCTCTCGAGTGTTCTGACCTCGGAGGTCCTCGATTTTTATCAACGTGTGTACGAGGCGACCCAGTCTGGCGAGCTTCAACAAGTCCTTTCGACTTGGCGCGAAACCTGGCTGGGGCGCATATGGGAAAAGTGGGGACCTCGGATCTCTGCCGCTGAGATTGACTTGCCCTCGTTGGCGCTTCGGGCAGCAAATGCGACGAGCCAGTTCATTGTCAGTCAAGCGACCGATATCGCGAGGAATCTATTTGTGTTCCTCTTTGATTTCTTGATCATCAGTTTCAGCCTGTTCTTCCTGTTTCGCGACGGGGAGGAGTTCTATCTAGCCTTACGCGATCTGATCCCGATGGAACCAGAACACAAAGATCAGATCTTCCAGCGGTTCTATGAGACAGTCTCGGCGGTCGTGCAAGGGATGGTGGCCACCGCCGTTGTCCAGGGTATCCTTGCCGGCATCGGGTTCTGGGCTCTGAACGTGCCCTTTAGTTTTTTTCTCGCTTGTGCCTCGGCGCTCTTTTCTCTGCAACCACTTGGCGGAGCCGCAGTCGTGTGGCTTCCCTGTGTTCTCTACCTGGGCCTTGCTGGCAGTTGGGGCAAGGCGCTCATTCTTTTGGGCTATGGAGTGGGGATCATCAGTGGAGCCGATAATGTCCTCAAGCCGTTGATCATCGGCGGGCGCACCAAACTGCCGACGCTTTTTCTCTTCTTCGGGATTCTTGGGGGCCTGCAAGCCTACGGATTCCTCGGGATCTTCCTCGGCCCGGTCGTCCTGGCTACCATCATGGCCTTTGTGAATATCTACAGAGAGGAATATGCGCGGCAGGAGATTACACTTTGAAACGAAAGTGTACGACCTCCCCGTCCTGCAACACGTATTCTTTGCCTTCCAAGTGCATCTTGCCCGCTTCGCGGCAGCCCGCCTCACCGCGGTAACGAATATAGTCCTCGTAGGTGATGACTTCGGCACGAATGAAGCCGCGCTCAATGTCTGAATGA
>CAZAYE010000312.1:0-5148 GCA_964489255.1 uncultured Enterobacteriaceae bacterium | reverse complement strand
CCATGCTCATCGACCTTCATACCCACACCTCTCATCTGAAAGAGCGAAAAGGGGAACCACCAACGAAGGTGAAGCCCAGCTCACAAGTTTCCTCTCCCGCACGACAGCAGAGGGCTCGGGTGAGGATCTGATAAGGAGGGAACCATCATGCCCAAGGTCAAAGCCAACAATTACGAGATGTACTATGAAGTCGATGACTTCACTGATCCCTGGAAGCCGGCGGAGACCCTCTGGATCCAGCACGGTTTCGGCCGCAGTTCGCGCTTTTGGTACCACTGGGTGCCACCGCTTGCCGGGAAGTATCGCGTCCTCCGCCGTGACATGCGTGGGCACGGTCAGTCTGCTGACCCAGGGAAAGACTATGTGTGGTCGGTCGATGATTTGTTGAACGACATGAAGGGATTTCTTGATGCGTTGGGTCTCGACCACGTGCATTACGTTGGCGAGTCGGTGGGAGGCATTCTTGGTATTGCCTTCGCTGTACGTTGGCCTGAACGATTCAAGAGTATGACGCTGTGTGCCTCACCAACGGCGATCCGCCCGCCGATTCAACGCTTGTTCGCTGTAGGACACGAGGATTGGTACACTGCGCTCGGAAAGTTAGGACCGGCGGGATGGGTAAAGGCTCTCATGGAACAAGGCGGAGGCCTAGGAAGTGCCAACCCGGCGCATGTCGATTGGATGCTCAAAGAATGGGCGAAGACGCCCACCCATGTGCTGCAGGGCCTCTGTCGGCTTGTGCCCAGCGTGGACATCACCCCCCTGCTGCCTCAGGTGAAAGTGCCAACTTTAGTGTTGGCTCCTGCGCGCAGTCCACTGACGCTGCTGACCGAGCAAGTCATGATTCGCGACGCCATCCCAGGCGCACGGATCGCAGTGATCGAAGGTCGGGGGCACGAGATTTATGCTGATGCCGCAGAGAGTTGTATCTCCGCCTTGCTCACCTTCCTGCGATCGCTGCAGTGAAAGATCGCCTGAAAGGAGGATAGCATGTCACAGACAGCCCAACGTTTACGTCAGATGCTTAATGAACCCGGGATGGTTGTCGCCCCTTTTGTCTTTGATGCTTTTCAGGCGCGCATTGCTCAGGCCGCAGGGTTCGCAGCCGTGTACATGACCGGCTTCGGCACGGCGGCAGCACGCGGATTTCCCGATGTCGGGTTGCTCACCATGGCGGAGATGGTCGAGAACGTCCGCTATATTGCCAACGCGGTGGAGGTCCCGTTGGTCTGCGACGCTGATACTGGTTATGGGAACCCGGTCAATGTCTATCGCACCGTGCGTGAGTACGAAGCTGCTGGCGCGGCGGCGCTCCACATTGAGGACCAGGTCTGGCCCAAGCGCTGTGGGTTTCTCGCCGGTAAGCAGGTTATTCCCATGGAAGAAATGGTGCCGAAGGTACAGGCCGCTTGTGATGCCCGCCGTGATCCGAATTTTGTGATTATTGCCCGTACCGACGCGCTGGCAGTGAACGGTTGGGGAGATGTGATCAAACGGGCGCGGGCATACCGAGCTGCGGGTGCCGATCTGATCTTTGTAGACGGCATCAAGACCCTTGACGATATGAAGCGGTATGCTGAGGAACTAAAGGATGTACCGCTGTTGTATAATGGTCAGCTCTTGCCCGTGCAAGAGATTCAGAGATTTGGCTTCAAGCTGACAATTTACAGTGCTACGCTTATGGCTTTTTATATTCGTATGCGTGACGCTATGCGGGAACTGAAAGCCACTGGTACGATTGCCCGTGGTGCGGAATTTGGACTCTTTGAGGAGATGACGGGACTCTTAGGCGTGCCAGAGGCGATGGAGTTAGGGAAGAAGTACGGCAGCTAGGGTAGTGATGAGTGATGAGTAATCAAGAGAGGTAAAGCGACAACGGGGTTCAACTTTCTCCTACTTCCCGCTCGTTACTCATTACTCTCCTCAGCCTACTCTTTGGAAGCCAAACAACGACAGTCTCCGGTGTGGCTTACCGGGCGGATTGGCGCTGGCTGCGATTTTTTTCAAGACTTCAGAGAAGCCTTCTAACTCCTGCCGCTGTTTTTCCTCAAACTCTGCCAATTCACGTCGGCGTTTCTCTCGAAATTCGGCGAAAGCTTTGGTCCAGCGGCTATAGAAGTCATCGAGCGTCTTGGCCATATTCTTGTAAATGGTCGAGGTGACTACGAAGGAAGCTGTACAGTGAGGGCAGTACAGCACGACGCCGATACGGAAATACTGGAAGGGAACACTGTATTCGCCTTCACACCGAGAGCAGTTGATGGGGATTTCCCAGTCGTTGGCATCTGGGAGACCCAAAGAAGGCGTCTCCGTAGCGACCGCAGCTGCTGGCGCCGGCGCTGGAGTAGGGGCCGGCGCCGCCTGCGGAGCAGAAGCCGCAGGCTTGGGCGCCTCGGCAGCAGGGGCTGCGGGGGCAGGAGCCGGAGCTGCTGCTCCCTCTTTCCGAAAACGCGAGAGAAAATCACTGCCAAAGGTTGTGTCGGGATGGAGCTGCTGAGCACGCGTAATGAGCACAGCTTCGGTCTCAACAATATCAGGGTTCGGGACGCAGCAATCGACCGGGCACACCGCCGCGCATGCCTCATGATCATAAAAGCCGACGCACTCTGTGCACTTTTCCGGCACGATATAAAAGATGCCGTCCGTCAGGGCGGGATGCTTCTCACCGTTCAGGTCCCACTCGACTCCACCCTGATAAATAGCAGTGTTCGGGCATTCGGGCTCGCATGCTCCGCAGTTGATGCACTCACTGGTGATCATCGTGGCCATACAACGCGCTCTCCCGTCGATTCCAGTCAGAGATATGCTGCAAAAGACGTAACGATCCCCCTGAATGCTGTCAATTCCCCTGCCTGACAGAGATTTCCGTCGCAACAGGGAGAATGACTTGCAAAGGCGAGGGGCAACGGGGATAATACGGGCCGCGACATGGCCAGCGTCGTTCTGAGGAGGGATACCATGGCCGGCGAAAAGAGCGTAACCGAAAAGATTCTTAATGTCCTGCGGCCCTACGCGGCCCACTGGGGGGGAACCCTGGGTCGTGGGGATTTAGTAATCCCACAGCGCGAAATTCCTCGAGTCATTCACGAGATTATTGACGCTGTGCGAGAGATGACGGAAGGTCGGCGCGAGGCATCTGATATGGATCTGTTCCAGGTGCTCAAAGAAAGCCGTCATCTCCCCTCAATTCAAGATCAAGTTGAGCGGCTCAAGGAGCGCTTCGTGGTCCTGAAGCGTCAATAGGAGCGGGTCGGTCTGTTGTCTTCTTGGTCCTTTCTGTCGTCTCCTCCCCGGTTGACGCCTTCCTCCTGTGCCTGTTTGCTAAGGACATGAGTCTTGCCTTTGCCGCCCGTTTGGTCAACGGTCCGTTTGGCGACCCTGGCCTGTATATCGACCTGCGTTGGCAGGGACGTGCGCTCCTCTTTGACCTAGGCCACAATGAAGCGCTGCCAGCCGCAGAAATGCTGCGGGTGAGCCATGTGTTTGTCTCCCACTGTCACATGGATCACTTTATCGGATTCGATCGCCTTCTGCGTTTGTTTCTGGCTCGCGACAAGAAATTATATCTTTTTGGTCCGCCGGGGATTATCGATTGTGTAGAGGGAAAACTCCGCGGTTATACGTGGAATCTGGTGGACAACTATGTCTTTGCGATAGAAGTGGCTGAAGTCGCACCGGACCGCATGCGTCGGGTGCTATTTCCAGCTGCGACCGGATTCCTGCCCGAGGAATTACCTACTCTCCCATTTGCCGGTACGTTACTTGATGAACCAGCCTTTTGGGTGCGTACGGCTCATCTCGATCACCGCATTTACTCGCTGGGTTTTGCCCTCGAAGAGAAGAGCCATTTGAATGTTGACAAAGATTTACTGAACCGTTTGGGGGTGCCGGCTGGACCATGGCTCTCGGAACTCAAGCGAGCCCTACGGCGGGGGGAGCCTGACGAGTGGGTGGTGACGGCTCGCTGGCGGCTCAAAGATGGTCAGGAGCAGCGCCGCGATTTTGCCCTGGGTGAGGTGCGTGACTGTCTGGTGAAGGAAACCCGTGGGCAAAAAATCGCTTACGTCGTTGATGCACTGTACAGCCCGGAGAATACTGCTCGTATTGCTGAACTTGCACATGGCGCAGATCTCTTCTTTTGTGAATCTCCCTTTCTCGATGAAGATGAGGAGCAGGCAACTCGGCGGTATCATCTCACGACCCGTCAAGCCGGCTGGCTTGGTCGTGCGGCTCAGGCCAAGAAACTGGTGGTGTTCCATTTTTCGCCTCGGTACTCAGGGCAGGCAGAGCGTATCTATCGAGAGGCGCAGGAGGCGTTTTGTGGAACAGGAGAATCGGATGCCGTGGAGTAGGAGCACGCTAAGTGGAATCTCCCTGATTGCGTGCCATTGCGTTTTCCTTTTGCTGTTGTGCTCCTACACGGCAGCTGCTGAGGTTAATATGGGCACGGAGATTTCTGAACCAGTTCGCCGTTTCATCCTTTCTCATGTCGTCGCCCGCCTGGCGACAGCGAGCAAAGCTGGACAGCCACATGTGATTCCTTTCTGCTACGCGTTTGACGGCGCGCGCTTTTACTTCGTGGTGGATGAAAAACCCAAGCGTCAAACCGGTAAGCCGCTCAAACGGGTACGCAATATTTTGGAAAATCCTCAGGTTGCGCTGGTGATTGACGACTATGCGGACGACTGGACACAGTTGGCATACGTGCTGGTGAGCGGTACGGCCGCACTGGTCGAGGACGAAAGTGAATATGCGCGCGCGCTCACGCTCTTACGCGAACGTTACCCGCAGTATCGCTTGATGGATTTGTCCTTTGCGCGAAACCCGATGGTGCGTATTACACCGACCAACGTGCATGCCTGGGGGAAAGTGGAGAAGGAAGGCTAGGGAAAGGAGAACCTGCGGTATGGCTACAGAACCGCAAATGACACAGCCAACATGAATTTCTCCAGCCGGTCACGGATCTCATTGCCGAGATTTGCGAGGACCGGCAAAGCCAAGAGTTATTACGCACGATCATCGACGATGAGAGGGCCAGCATCACCTGGCTGGTCGAGATGTACAAGGCACTGAGAGATCGTAGCCCGGATGCCGCCCCGCGGGATCCGGGGGCAAAAACACGGCCAGTTCCTTAGAGGAGGATGTCAT
>CAZAYE010000311.1:0-5162 GCA_964489255.1 uncultured Enterobacteriaceae bacterium | reverse complement strand
ACAGTTCACCGCGCAGTGGACGGATATTCATCGCCCCACGGACATCTACATCGACGCGCAGGAGATCGTCTATGTCAGTGATTTAAAACCAACGGTGACCATCATGGATAAACGCGGCACGGTGATCGCACGGTGGGATTCGCCCATGGGTCATGGTCTCTGGGTTGACTCTGTTGGAGACATCTATTTGGCAGACGTGCTGGGAAAGAAAGTCACCAAGTATATGCGGCGACGCTAGACGGTTGACCATTATCTCTGCCCCGATGTTGGCAGTCCTGCCTGGCTCGTGTACAAACAAAGGACTGTGGTAACCCTTGCTGACATCCAAGCCGCGCGTGCTCGCATTGGGGGGGCAATCTATTTCTCTCCTTGCGCTTATTCAGAGACGGTCAGTCGTCTGGCCGGCGCTCGGACGTTCTTCAAGCTAGAAAATCTGCAGATGACCGGCTCGTTTAAGGAACGTGGAGCCCTGAACAAACTGCTCTCTCTCACTCGAGACGAGCGCAGCAAGGGGGTGATAGCCGCCAGTGCTGGCAACCATGGCCTGGCGGTCGCATTCCATGCCCAGCGCTTGGGTATTCCAGCGACCATCGTCATGCCCCGTTTCGCTCCGCTCATTAAGGTTTCTTGGGCCCGACGTTACGGCGCTGAAGTAATCCTTGCCGGTGCGGACTTCGATGAGGCCCTGGCTGAAGCCCAGCGCTTACAGCGGGAACGCGGCAGCTTGTTTATCCCTGCATTCAACGATCCTGAGGTGATCGCTGGACAGGGAACGCTCGGTCTGGAGTTGTTGGAACAAGCGCCGGATCTAGATGCCGTGCTCGTACCGGTGGGCGGTGGCGGCTTGATTGGCGGCCTTGCCCTGGCGCTCAAACAGAGCGGGTTCAGCGGTCGGATCATTGGCGTGCAAGCTGAGCGGGTGCCGGGCATGCGTGCAGCCCTAGATGCGGGCCACCCCGTGCCTCTGCCCGCTGCCACTACCATCGCCGATGGTATTGCTGTGCGGCGGGTCGGTGACCTGACTCTTCCATTGGTGCACCGTTATGTCGATGCGATTATGACCGTCAGTGAAGCAGAAATTGCCCAAGCCATCTTGTTGCTGCTGGAAAACGAGAAGACCGTGGTCGAGGGTGCTGCCGCAACTACACTCGCTGCCCTCCTCAACCGTCCGCTCGAACTCAGCGGGCAGACTGTGGTGCTTATCCTCTCCGGCGGCAATATTGATGTGAATGTCATTGCCCGAGTGATTGAGAAAGGGCTCGTGCAGGAAGGGCGGCTGGTGCGGCTGAGCCTTATCATACCCGACCGGCCTGGCTCATTGGCGCGAGTCAGCACGTTGGTCGCAGATCAGGGCGCTAATATTCAGGAGATCGTCCACACTCGTGGTTTCAGCCGGGCTGAGATCGGTGAGTCAGAAGTCACCTTGACGCTGGAAACCTACGGCCCACAGCACATCGCTGAGGTGATCACAGTCTTGCGGACAGCCGGGTATCAAGTGGGCGAAGAGCGGCCAGGGTCGGTATAGTAGGTTGTGAGAAACACCGCGTTCACCCCCCTCAACTGGGCTCAGGACAGGCTTCGACCAGCTCAGGGCGAACGGGTGGAAACTGAAATCGTTGGGAAATTTCCGTTCGTGCTGAGCCCGTCGAAGCACGAACACCGCTTTCTCGGTCGGTAGAAAGAGGCACTGTCAGAATGATGTTCAAACCTTTTAGCAGACACGTCAATTATCCCGAGATGGAACAGCGCATCCTGCGTTTCTGGCAGGAACGGAACATCTTTGAAAAGCTGCGGGCGCAGAATGCCGGCGGCCCACGCTGGTCGTTCATCGATGGACCGATTACCGCCAACAATCCCATGGGCGTCCATCACGCCTGGGGACGGACTTATAAAGACATTTACTGCCGCTACAAAGCCATGCAGGGGTATGACCAGCGGTGGCAGAACGGCTTCGATTGTCAAGGGTTATGGCTCGAAGTCGAAGTCGAAAAACAGTTGGGCTTCAATTCTAAGCAAGATATCGTCAAGTTCGGCCTGGACAACTTCTCCCGTGCCTGCCGCGCCCGCGTGGAAGAGTACGCCGAGCGCATTACCCAGCAGTCTATCCGCCTCGGTCAGTGGATGCGCTGGTATGATGTCCACAAGAAGCCGACGTCCTATTTTACGATGGACGATAACAATATCGAGCACATCTGGCACTTTCTCAAAAAGTGCAACGAATTGGGCTGGCTCTATGTGGGGCACCGCGTCATGCCGTGGTGCTGGCGCTGCGGCACCTCGCTCAGTCAGCACGAGTTGATCGACTCCTATCGCGAACAGGTCGATCCCTCGGTGTACTTCCGTTGTGCGCTCCACGGACGCCCCGGAGAATATTTTTTGGTGTGGACGACAACCCCCTGGACGCTGACCTCCAACACCGCGCTGGCCATCCATCCTGACATGGAATACGCGAAGGTACGGCTCAACGGCGATATTTATTACCTTGTCGCTGCCCGCGTCGCTGCCGCACTGCCACAAAATGCGGAACGGTTGGGAACCGTGAAAGGCAGCGAGTTACTCGGCTTCACCTACGAGGGTCCTTTTGACGAATTGCCAGCACAAGCCCCCGTGAGCCACCGGACTATTCCTTGGGAGGCAATTTCCACGGAGGAAGGCACAGGCATCGTCCACATCGCCCCCGGCTGTGGTGCCGAAGACTTTGAACTCGGCAAAGAGTTACATCTCGACACCCTCGTCCCGATTGATGAGAACGGCTACTTCGTTGACGACTTTGGTTGGCTGGCGGGCAAGCATGTCACCGAGGTCGCACCCCTCATTCGCGACGATCTGCAGAAGAAAGGCGTCCTCTTCACCTGGGGTGACTATGAGCACCGCTACCCGATCTGCTGGCGCTGTAAAACGCCGCTGGTGTTCCGCCTTGGCGATGAATGGTTCATCTCCTGCGCCGAAGTCCGAGAGCGCATGAAACGCGAGGCGCAGAAAGTGCGTTGGATGCCCGAATACGGCGGCAGCCTAATGCAGAACTGGCTTGATAACATGGGGGACTGGTGTATTTCGCGCCGCCGCTTTTGGGGATTGCCGCTGCCAATCTACATCTGTGAGACGTGCCATCATCGTACGGTCATCGGCTCGAAAGCAGAGCTGCGCGAGCGGGCCCTGAATCCCGAAACTGTGGATACGCTGCAGGAACTGCACCGCCCGTGGATCGACGAAGTGAAGATCACCTGTTCCCAGTGCGGTGCGGCAGTGGAGCGTGTCACCGAAGTGGGCGACTGTTGGCTGGATGCCGGCATCGTGCCGTACTCGACCCTCAACTATCTGCCGGACCATCTGCGTGCGGAAGGCGCCATACTCTCGATTCGTTCGGAGGAGACCACCCTCAACGGTCAGTCGGCGTGGCAGCGTTGGTTCCCCGCGGCGTTCATCACCGAAATGCGTGAGCAGATCCGTTTGTGGTTCTACTCCATGCTCTTTATGTCAGCAACGCTGGAGAATCGCACCCCCTACCTGTCCGTCCTGACCTACGAAGAGATGCGCGACGAGAACGGCAACCCGTTCAGCAAAAGCGGCGGTAATGCGATTCCGTTTGACGAAGCCGCAGAAAAGATGGGAGCGGACCCGATGCGCTGTCTTTACGCCGCCGCGCCGCTCAACCAGATCTTTCGCTTTGGTTACGGCCCAACCGACGAAGTCAAACGTAGAATGCTGACCTTGTGGAACTGCTACAAATTCTTCATTGAGTACGCAAACCTCGATAAGCCTACGCTCAATACCACGATTCTCAACTCTGTAGCAAATCCGCAATCCGCAATCCGCAATCCGCAATCCGAGCTCGACCGTTGGATTCTGGCGCGGTTGCAGCAACTTGTGGCGTATTGCACTGAGCGTCTCGACAACTGCGATGCGGTGGCGGTCACCCGTGAGGTGGAAAAATTCGTTGACGACCTTTCTACCTGGTACGTACGGCAAAGCCGCCGGCGCTTCTGGAAGAGCGAGGATGATGAAGACAAAGCGGCAGCGTATCAGACGCTGTATGACGTGCTGGTCACCCTTTCCCTGCTGATCGCTCCCATCATGCCTTTCACCGCGGAGGAGCTGTACCAGAACCTAGTGCGTTCGGTGGACGCCAGCGCGCCGGAAAGTGTCCACCTCTGTACCTATCCACAGGTGCAAACTGTTTGGCAAGATCAGCAACTTGTCGAAGACGTCTCCACTCTGCGGCGGGTGGTCTCGCTGGTGCTGTCAGCACGGAATGAAGCGAACCTCAAAGTCCGTCAGCCCCTCCCGCGTTTACTCGTCAAGCCAGCCGGCGCTCGTGAACGTGACGTACTCACCCGCATGCAGGCGCAAGTCCTTAATGAACTGAATATCAAACGGCTTGAATTCATTGCTGATGAGGCCGCGCTACAGAGTTTCTCGGTCAAACCCAACTTTACCAAGGTCGGGCCGAAGTTCGGCAAACGGGTGCCACAGATTCAGAAGGCGCTGACGGCCACCGATGCCGCAGCGATTGGAACAAAGGTCGTCGCCGGAGAGTCGGTTGAGCTCAGCCTGAACGGCGAGTCCATCATCCTTGCTCCAGAAGACCTAGTTGTCGAACGAATCCCCCTGCAGGGCTTAGCGATGGCGTCAGATGGTGGCTGTATTGTTGCACTCGACACGAAACTGACCCCAGAATTGATCCACGAGGGTATGGCGCGCGACTTCGTGCGCTATGTGCAGGAACTACGCAAACAGGCCGACTTTAACATTGCCGACCGCATCATCGTCCATTACGTTGCCGACGATGAAGCGGCGAACGCGATCATGCAACAGGCAACCTACATTCAGCAGGAAACCCTCGCGGAACAACTGACTGCTGGTGAGTCTCCGGCAGGAGCGGTAACCACGGAGTTAACGCTCGGTGGGCATCCCGTACGAGTTGGTGTTGTCCGGGTGCACGCCACATGAGAGTGGGCCGCAAAAATCATTAGAGCAGCCCTCACTCGGGTGTGCCCTTACAATAGTTCTCACTTAAACGTGTCCATCCCTAGTGCATTTTCAGGAAACCTTTTGGGGAAAGGAAGCAAAAACCCAAAGAGATTCCCCTTTGCGTAGGGGCACGGCCTGCCGTGCCCCTACCTCGGCATTGCCCAAGAGGTATGCTGCAATTGCACTAGGGA
>CAZAYE010000310.1:0-5163 GCA_964489255.1 uncultured Enterobacteriaceae bacterium | reverse complement strand
CTCCAGGAGCTGTGGGAGGAACGCGCGGCGATCATCGAGGCTGACGGCTACGTGCCGCATGCTGAGGCCGAGCGCCTGGCGTGGGCGTGTCTCTTCCCGCACGACGCCGGCGTGGTCAGTGCGGGTGGCGAGCCTAGTGCCTGAAAAAACTCTACGGGTCGCGTTTTTGCGCCGGCACCCCGCGCTTTACATAATTGTTCCAAAACTCCCGGAAAGCTATGTACGCGGCCACCTTCTCCCCGGGGGTCCCCGCGCGGCGGATGTCCATGTTCTCCATGGCCCGCATGACGCCGAGTTAATAAATTCTTGATGTGATGTTTGGCTGTTTAAATTCTATTCACTGCTACTTGCCGAGCTTATATAGCCCAGTTAGTCCTACTTGTACGCCGCTGTCACCACTAATGTTTAGGCGTGTATCAAGAAACAACGTTAGTCGCTTGCTCCAAATATAAGCTAGCCCTGGACTGAAGTCGAAGGCAGTAGTGCTAATACCGCGCGCAGAACCGTTGATCTTATCGGCTTGTTTTCTACGCCATTGGAAACCCCCAGCGAGGGTTATCTCGTTATTCACGGCGAAGGCGACCGAGGGGGATACCAAAAGAAAGTCTCCAGGGTTCTGGTCTTGACCATTCACACGCCGCTCTATACTGACGTGGTAGCTGGCGGTAGCGGACAGCACGACCGGATCGATAGTCCGATAAATTGTGAAGCCGAACAGCCAAGACTTGCCATACGCAATATCATGGCCTGTTAAGGCTG
This sequence comes from uncultured Enterobacteriaceae bacterium, assembly GCA_964489255.1. Lineage (GTDB taxonomy): Bacteria > Desulfobacterota > Binatia > Bin18 > Bin18 > CAZAYE01. Next base: position 4,404 of record CAZAYE010000310.1, on the reverse strand, counting down.
TATTTTCTATGAGCGCGACCTCGGCAAAACCCAGTAAAGCGGGTGTTTTCCCCTCTTGCACAAAGAGGTGATTAACTCCAATCCGGCTGTCAGCAAAGCGTTCCGATCTTTGCGTTCGCGATTCCCCTAAGAACGTGCTGCGGGTATTCTCTATCAAACCACTCACGCGGCCAAAGAGTTCAGTCTCTGCTGTCACTCCATAGCGTACTCCCCCCGTGAACACCACAATGTCGCTGTTGCGGCGAGCTTCGCTCATCAGCGTAGGAATACTGATAAATTGTGTGGGTCCAGTCTGGATGATCTCAAATTGAGTCTCAACGCCTGTTGTATCGCTGGTGGCATATACGGCGCCCAACTCTATCCGCCAACGCTTTGAAGCGGGGAGCAGCTTTTCGATAGTTAAGGGCTGTTCGGCCTGTGTGTGAGGTGAGAGAGCGAAGAACAACGCTGCGACCACGACATAAGAGAAACGCACTTCGACTACCTGCTCGACATAGGTTTATATCTTGTCGTCAGCGATAAAAACTCGACTGGCAAGATCGGCCGCTCAGGAGAATGAAAGAAATCAGAGTTCACCCCTCGACTTGCTAGCGATTTCGGGACAATGAGTAATACTCCTCCTGTGAAGATCTCATTCTTCTTCTTCCGCTCTGGGTCCTCCCACATTGCCAGAAAAGATTCCTTTGAAAGTCGACGATTGCCCCATGAAGGGTCGCCGAGCCACACCACATCGCTACTGATCCCTCGCAGCACAGAGTAGTGCGGCATTCCGTGATAATGTAAAGCGACAACGACAGGAATGCGGAGTGTCTGCAATATCACAAAATCCCACCGTAGGCCATCAGCTAAAAACCCGTATTGATCTGCAGCTTTTGCCAAATCGGTAAACGTCGGCAGGTTTGTGGGGAGTGCTTGATCGGTCTTGCCCATCACTTCGAGTATATCTTCCTCGGTTACATTCTCACCATAAAAACCACGTAATATTGTCGCAAGCGCGGCTGCTCCACAGGAATCATCTCGTTTTTGCTTCACGATATCTGCATCACGGAGAGTTTTCCAGGATGTTACCGTGACGTGCCCTCTTAGCGTACCTGTCGATAGAGTGGCTTGGGCATAGGAGGGCACAGGTAGAGGCAGATAAAGCCACAGGGCGCAAACCAGCAACAAAGCCCAGATTGTAATTTTTGACTTTGGGCTGGACATGCTTGGCTTCCTGGTTGCCGATCGTTGGCTTTTCAGAAGCAGTATGAGGGTTAATAACAGAGTGGCGTCTATTGGAGACGCCACTCGTGCCGCTGTTTCGTTCGGTGATTTGGTTAGCTGCAGCGGCAGCGTAACTATGCCGTGACCCTATTTATTAGCGCCTCTCCCTCCACCACCTCGTTAACTCCTCGCGAACCGCCAACCAAAAGCCGGGTGGGAAGCGATTTTGGGAAAGGGCACTCGAGATCCGTGGTCCATAGAGGTAAACGTAATACCGCGCCAATGCTAGATACTGTGCATAAGCCCCCTCGGTCGCCTCCATTTCGGCGTCCGATAAGGGAACACCAGGCACTGAGGGTACAGCACCCCGAAAAGCAAAACCCAGGTGTTCGGCATCGAACTGCACCCTAGGCAAGGTGACGTCGGGATTGAGCTGTCCCCTCCCCTCCTCCGCTAGGGCGGGTTGAGCTACCACAGTGAAGGCCAAAGTTCCCGCCAATAGAATCGCCGCCATTCTTATCTGCTTCATCTCGCCCCCTCCTCCTGTGAGGCATCTCCAATTCACACGTGTCTGGTATATTATATGAGGTGTGGTATATTAGATTGCAAGGGATTAAGCATGGTATATAAAATACATTTTATTAGAAGAATATAAAATACAGGCTATTGGGGTAGGTGATGCTGAAGCTGATGTACCCGCATGAGGTGGACCGCTATCGAATTATGCAAAAGCTGGTCCGGATAGCGAGGATGACCAATGCCTCTGAGAAGCAAACTGCTTTGGCGCAACGGGCTAGGGTAAAGCAGTCTACAATCAGTAACCTCGAGAATTTAGAGCACACCTTGATTTCCCCGAAAAGGCATGTGACCCGAGAAAATCTGCTGAAGGTGCTAACCTGGGGGCTAGAGCTGGAGCAAGAAAAGCTAGATACCATATTATGGCTATACGACGGTGAGACGCTCAGAGAAGATGAAATTCGTCGCTACGTCAGAGGATACCTGACAGAAGCATCCCCCAAGACCTATAACTACAACGCGCTGTGCAGGCGTGTTTTTGACTACCTAAGAGAGCAACTCAAGTGCTTCGGCTCTAGTGATGTCCCTCACCACGCCACCGTCGACATCATCTTTTCTACGGGAGATGAACATGACCAATTAAAGGTGCTTCAGATGTTATATCAACTTGAAGAAATACCGGGGCAACTCTTGAAAGTGTCGAGGTATCCCTCATATGTCACTCATCCACCTGAAGCGTACCAGACTGGCGAACTTATTCCCCCCAATGTCACATCCGAAAATGTGCGGCGCGAGGCACGTTCTATCAATATAGAGCGTCAGAAAATGTTTATCCGCCATCTTTCTCTCTACGGTGAGCGCCATATACTTTCCAAGTCAGATCTAGAGAAGTACTTCTTGAATAAAGAACATCACCACTACCTTTCTTTAGAACAGCGCTACAAACAAATCCAACATTTAATTTGCCTTTTAGAGGCTCACGAACACTACGAGGTTGGTCTGGCACGAGCGACACCAGGGCTTGAGCCCTGCACCAAGAGCACAGTGCAAGCGTTGGTAAGGGCGGCCCCCCCATACGAGGAAGGTGAGCTAAATGAAAACTGGGGGCCTGCATATCTGTGTTGGTCTGATGAGGCCACAGTGCTTTCCTTTTTCCTGGACTTTGAGAAAGCCTGGGAAGAGATACCCGCTAAGGATCGCCAGAAGGAAGATGTGATAGCCTGGTTAAAGGGCGTGAGTAGCAATGGACCCAAAACGAACGCTAACGTGTCCCGGTGCTGAGGATGCGACAAAACGGGCGTTTATTTTAGGCGGAAATCGCTGGGAGAAACCGCCCATTACCCTAGTGCAGCGTCAACATGACTTTGATGGTCTTCTGGGCCAACTGTCTTTGCTCCCTCTCCCTCCGGGAGAGGGTAGGGGTGAGAGTCCGTCGTCTAGGGCTGAAAACCCCCTCACCCTCTCCCCCTGGGAGAGGGGAAAGAAGGTATCCATCAACATCAGCTTGACGGTCTACTAGACCAAAACGGTCAGAAAGAAGCCCAACAGGCAGAAACAGCAAGCCTGTTTGTGCTGCGGCCGCGCGTTTCTGTCGGAGGGCGCTCACCATCGACTTTGCAGAGTATGCCGGGCTCGCTCTGGGCTCTGAGGTATCTAGGCTTGGTGAGACGTTGAATTTCCCTTCAGCTCAGCCGATGCGGAGATGTCATGCCTCAAGAAAAACGGGTTGCTTTAGTGGTAGGCGGACGTGGCACTATTGGTAGAGCGATCGTGTCAGGTCTGCTCGAAGCCGGGTGCAGCGTGGCGGTGGTTACTCGGGGACGGGATAGCCTCGACGAATTAACGAGCAAGCTTTCCGTGACAAGCCCAACGAGCGCTCGACTAACACTACACCGTGCCGACGTGACAGTCGACGATCAGGTGCACAGTTGTTTGGAAGGGATCAGGAGCACTGCGGGCCGTATCGACTTTCTTATCTACACCGCCGGCCTCGAACCGGACTCAGACATTCCTCTAGCAGTGTATCGAACTGACGCCTGGTGCGCGACGTTCAATACCTACGTGACCGGTTTCTTCTTCTGCTTCCGTGAGGGCCTCAAAGTCATCGAGAGGGGGGGACACATCGTCGCAGTTAGCTCAGCCATCACCCGCTTTCCAGCCAACGCATTGCCACCGATCTATGCTGGTCATTACGCAGCTGCGAAGGCGGCCCTCGATGAGCTGTGCAAGTGGGGCCGGCGAGAGGCCCATGAGCGAGGAATCCTCCTCTCGCGGATCGCGCCAGGAGCGATCGATACCCCCTTTCACCGGGCGGCGCCTGCACACCTGCGACCACCCGCTTTGCTGCCAGTGCAGGTGGTGACGGAAAAGATCGTTCAAGCAGTGATGAATGGTGAAGAGATAGATCAAGAGTTAGTCGCTTAAAGATGATGTATGGCGAGCGCATCTTCAAACTTTGGTTGATTTCCCTCCTCCACTCCCTCTCAGTAGGAGCCGTTAAGGTACGCCAGTCAGCGCCGCGTGCAGCCGCTGTTCCTCCCCCCTGGCCCCTGGCCGGGCACCGCGCGCAGTGCGCACCAGCAGCACACGTGAGGGTCCGCGCGCCGCCAGTGTTCCCCAGGCGCGGCGGCAAACCCAGCGGGAGGCCGCTGGGCGCGGCGGCCCGGTCCGCGCCGCCCCGGCGGG
>CAZAYE010000309.1:0-5170 GCA_964489255.1 uncultured Enterobacteriaceae bacterium | reverse complement strand
CCATTACTTGTACAGGCTGCTTGATCCACCGCAACGCCCTGCCCTCCAAGCGTTCATTCGAACGCTGTTGGGTCCGATCTCCCAACGGTTAGGCTGGACCCCACAGGCTGGAGAGCATGAACTGCTCAGCCAACTCCGCGGTGAGCTGCTGGGAGCATTAGGCACCCTAGGCGACGATAAGGTTACCCAGACCGAGGCCCAAACCCGCTATGACCAGTACAAGAAGAACCGAGACACGGTCGACCGTAATGTCGTACCAGCGTTGGTCTCCATTCTGGCCCACATTGGGAACCGAGCTGAGTATGATGAATTTCGCGTGAACTCCAAAACCGCTCAGACTCCGCAGGAAGAGCAGCGCTACCTGTTCGCCCTCGCTGCCTTCCGCCCCGCTCACCTCCTCGAGCAGACCTTGGCGATGACCCTCAACGGTGAAGTGCGCACTCAAAATGCACCCTATCTGATGCGCTCGCTACTCCTGAACACTGAGGGGCGAGAGCGTGTCTGGGCGTTCATGAAGGAACACTGGGAGGAAATGCTGCGGCAGTATCCAGACAACTCTATCGTGCGTATGTGCGAAGGCATTGTCTCCCTGGTGACGCCTGAGCTTGAGGCGAATGTCAGAGACTTCTTTGCCAATCATCCAGTCAAGCAAGGCGCTAAGACCATGGAGCAGCATCTAGAAAAGCTGCGGATCGCTGTCATGTGCAAGCAGCGCGAAGCGGCTAATCTGGAAGCGTACTTCACGCGAGTATCGTAGCCTGAGGTAGAGTTGTCGCAACAAGAAAGGGCGCAGCAGGCTGCGCCCTTTCTGCAAGGCCATTCTTGAAGACCAGCCTATCTCGTTACTCGCCAAGTCAGGACGTTAGGCTGGAGGCTCACCACTTTCCCTTAGGGTAGTCCTGCTCGCTCGTCCGCCTCCGGTCTGGCATCTCCTCTCTGCAGAAACCCAGGTGGCCGGTTACTGACAGAGCGCACTTCCAGCCATTCTCCGTCTATCATACCGACCACTCTTATGCGCGTGCCTGGAGGTAAGCGTGTTACCACTTCTGAAGCAGTCCGGGGCGCAGACCATAAAACGGTCGGTCTACTCACTCGGTACCAGCCAGAGACAACAGGACGAACAGGCTCTGGAACTTTGGCGGAGGCCATGGACGAAGACAGTGTAGACGCAGGTTTCTTCGGCGGTGTCGGCGCTGGAGCCGCGGCCACCCGTCTCTCTTCGTTGCGCTCTACCACTGCGTGACCCCCGAGTTGCTTCTCCCAGGTCAGGACTGATGCCTGATCAATCCCAGAGGGAACGAAGAGCAACCGGTACCGAAGTTGCACGGGCTCTTCGGCCGGAGAAAAACTCCAAGTCCGCATCCGGTCAAACACCGCAGAGATGAGTTTTTCACTCGACACCCGCCGTAGAGGAAAGCGGAGGTCGGATACTGCTCCTCCAGGTTCAATTGTCAAATTCACGTCCAGACTGCCCATAAGGCTGGGGTCCAGCTCGCGTTCGCGCTCATAGATTTCCTGAAGCTGAGGAAGAAAGGCAAGCACCTGTTGCTCTAACACTGCAAGGGAGCGGCCTGGTTCTTCTGCCCCTTTGCCGGTGACCGACATTCCCAGTTCTTTATTCGCCAACACACTTGCGTGAGAGATAAAAGCCGCTCCTGGGGGTCCACAAGTTTCCTCTGACGAGGGTGAAGATGGAAGAGCAGCCACAGGTTCTTCCGCGTTGTTCTTCTGCACCTCTACCTCGGCAGCTGGAGGCGTCGGTGAATGAGTGGGAGTCTCGGATGACTCTTCAGGCGCTCCACCACACCCACCGACAGCAATCAACCAGAAAAAAAGCATACCGCGCCTCACTCTGCCGCGTCGGGAATTTTTAGTAGACATACCGACCTCCTGAGAGGAATGGTTATTCCATGATAACACCAAAAAAGTGGGAAAGACGCAGGCCAGAGAAGGAGATCGTCTGGAAAAATGATAACAAGAGGACGTGCGCAGTTTTGTTCTGTGTTCTTAGTGCGCAGACATCTCTGCCTGCGCTTCCAGCTCAATTTCGTCGGGAAATACGGGGACCGAGATGCCGTTATCCCAGCTCACAAGAATAAGTTGGCGGCCAAGATTCTCCGTCTCGTACATGACTGTTCCCTGGCTGCCCCGTGGCAGGTCTCCCTTAACGGTACGGATCTGGCGTCGGGTGTGACAGCGCCAACTACTGTGAGAGCGATCAATCATACAGTTTACTCCTCGAAGACAACATCAGAAACACAGGGTTCCTACGAAGGAACCCTGGTTCTCTACCACAACCTCCTCCTCTCTCCTCCGCTAGTAGTTTAATCGGGAGAAGGAACCGATTCTTAAGGAGGTCCCTTCCTGTTACCTTTACACGCTCTCCAGGACTCTCTATGTAGTACATCGTGAAGCTTGATGTCCTCACGGCAAACCAAGCCTCAGGAACGCTGGCACTGGCACAGCTCCGTGAGCAGATTCTGGAGCGACCTGAGCCTGGCTCTCGGGTAGTCGTGAATCTCAGTGGGGTACCGACGCTCAGCGGTCTCGAAGCGGCCTCTCTTCTCCGCCTCGTGGTGGAAGGAAAAGAAAAAGGGGTCGAAGTGCGCTTCTCTGGGCTGTCCGCCGAAGCCCGCCAGGCATTCACCGGCCTTGATGCTGACCTCCTCGATCACGCCACTGCTCCGATGGAACATCTGTCACCGGTCGAGGAGGTTGGAGAGCAGACGCTTGAACTTCTTGCTACGGGCCGCCGTCTGTTAGAGATGGTCGGAGAAATTGTCTACTGGTTCGCCCTCGCCCCTTGGCACGGCAAAAGCATTAAATGGGATCGGACCCTTGAGCAAATCGTCAAAGTTGGGGTTGAAGGTGTACCGATCGTCTCTTTTCTGTCGTTCCTGATTGGGGCAGTCCTGGCACTGAACGCGGCTAGTCAATTGCGCCAGTTCGGCGCGGCGATTTATATTGCGAATCTCGTCGGTGTGTCAATGACGCGCGAAATGGCACCACTCATCACCGCCATCATCGTTGCCGGCCGCAGCGGCTCGGCTATTACTGCCGAACTTGGCACCATGGTTGTATCCGAGGAGATCGATGCCATGCGGACCATGGCGTTGAGTCCAGGCCGCTTCCTTTTACTGCCGCGCGTCCTCGCCCTCCTCTGTGCCGTCCCTTGCCTCACGATTCTTTCCAACCTGACCGGGATCTTTGGCGGCTACTGGGTAGGCGTCATCCTCCTAGGGCTGGGGAGCCGTAATTATCTGCAACAAACTAGCCAGGCCGTGTTAATCGAGGATCTGGTGACCGGCATGGTGAAGAGTGCGGTGTTCGCCCTGTTGATTGGGCTGGTCTCCTGTTATCGCGGGTTCTATGTCCGTGGCGGCGCCGAGGGGGTAGGCACGAATACCACCGCTTCCGTTGTCACCTCAATCGTCCTGTGTATCTTGGCGGACGCGGTCTTCACGACAATCTTTTTCTATTTCGAATGAGTACTGTAACCACCGTGCAAGAGCCTCGCCCCTACGTACAGGTCGAAAATCTCGTCGCCCGCTACGGCAATCGTACGATTCTCGACGGCATCTCTTGCAGTGCCCGGCGCGGAGAAATTACCGTCGTCCTGGGCAGCAGCGGGTGTGGCAAAACGACACTCCTGCGCCACATTGTTGGCCTGCTCACCCCGGCCTCCGGGCGCGTGTTGATTGACGGTCGTGACTTCCACAGCGCCTCAGAAGAAGAACAAGAAGCAATCTTGCGTAACGTCGGGATGTCGTTTCAGGGAGGCGCACTGTTCAACTCAATGACTCTAGAAGAAAACGTTGCTTTGCCGATCATTGAGCACCTTCACGCTGACCACGAGACCGCCCGCACCCTCGCCCGCATGAAACTCGCGCTCGTCGGCCTGGAACGCGCCTCCCATCTGCTGCCGGCTGAAATCAGTGGTGGCATGAAAAAACGGGCAGCCGTCGCCCGGGCCCTCGCTCTAGATCCAACCCTGTTACTGTTTGACGAACTCTCGGCAGGTTTGGACCCGGTCACAGCACGTGAGCTGGATGAGTTGGTTTTGCGGCTCAAGGCCCAATTTGATATGGCCATTATCATCGTGACCCATGAACTCGGCAGTATCCAGATGATTGCCGACCAAGCCATTATGCTGCATGCCGGCAAGATCCTCGCCGCCGGTACGCTGGAAGAGGTCCGTGCCATGGATCATCCACAAGTGCGCGCATTCTTTGATCGCCGGCCACGGCCGACGACCCTACAACGCGGGTTGCTCGATGCGCTACTCGTAGACAGAGGGGAATATGGGAAAAACCAGGCTTAAGGTTGGGGTGTTTGTCACGCTCAGTTTTTTCATCCTGGCCGCAGCTATCTTGTGGTTAGCCGGATCACGGTTCTTGCAGCCAGTTGATCAATATCACATTGTTTTTGATAAGTCGGTGAGCGGCCTCCTCCCAGGCGCCGCGGTAGAGTACCAAGGAGTAACCGTAGGAAAAGTCGGAGAGGTCCGGCTGACGAACGATACCCCACCTCGGGCCTCAGTGCTCATTGCGCTCCAGCCAGGCACGCCTCTGCGAAAGGACACTACCGCATTCCTGGTCGGTTCCTTAGTCACCGGTATTCGCATCATTGAATTGGAAGGAGGCTCGCCCAACGCTCCCCTGCTAGAACCCGGAGGAACGATTACGGTCAAAGGGGGAGAATTTGAGCAGTTTCGCGACCGCGCGAGTGAGATCGCTGAACGTCTCCTCGAAGTCCTCACCCGTATCGAGCGTGACCTGCTGAGTCCGGACAATAGCGCCGCCATCGCCTCCTTTTTGCGCAATACCGCGCACCTGAGTGAAAGCCTGCGGGTCTCGCTTGACGATGTCTCTACACCGGAGTCTCGTGCTTCCATTAAGGCGATGGTCGATAATATTGCTCAAGCTGCTGCAAGTATCAGGTACGTTACTGAGGCAATCAACGAGATGCGTGGAGAGATTCTCAACGATGGCAAGACGATGATCGTCCAGATCCGGCAGACTGCAGAGGTGACTGCGGATCTTGCGAAAGAAGTCGCGGAATTGACCAACCATCTTGATGAATTACTCGGTGAAAATCGCCAGGAATTGAGACAGGTACTCACTAACCCTGTCTCTTATACACATCTCCGAGCCCACGAGACTAGGCATGA
>CAZAYE010000308.1:0-5177 GCA_964489255.1 uncultured Enterobacteriaceae bacterium | reverse complement strand
GATCTACACGCGTAAGATCGTCGGCAGCGTCAGATGTGTATAAGAGACAGAACCTCGACACTTGGCAATCCGTCGAAGTGCGCGTCAATGACCGTGGACCGTTTGTGGGGAGGCGAATCATTGACCTCTCTTATGCCGCAGCGCGGAGTATCGGTATGTACGAACCGGGTACTGCACCCGTGCGTGTCGAGGTGCTGTCTGCTGTTGCGCCGGTTTTGGCTGTCTCCTATGCCGTGCAACTGGGCTCCTATGTCGATGTGGACAAAGCCGCAGCCCTCAAGGCGCAGGTGATCGAGCGTTATCCTGATGTATACATCAGTCCGATGGCGACTGGACTCATGCGCTATTATCAGGTTCGACTGGGTCCATTCTCTCGGCAGGAAGCAGCTGCCGCGCGCGCGCAGGAGGTGGCAAGGACAGGGATGCGGGCCATCATTGTCGAAGAAGACGACCGTTGGGCCGAGCGTTGAAAGCCCCTCGACATCTCTTGCCGAGAAGGATAGGATACCCCGACCCGAGGCGACTGGGAGAGGAGGCAAGGACATGACGGAAGAATCCAATCAGGGCGGTTGGAAACATCCTCTGACGGGAACCCTGCCGATCCATATGGTGTCGTTGCGCGGACCACAGGGCGAGCGTCGTCTCCCTATCGATATTATTAAACAAGAGTTGTTATCCTTGCCGGCCACAAGTTGGATTGCTTTTCAGGGAGATGTGTTAGGCGAGCCGCCTGCGTACGCGGCGGATCTGATGCGGCGCCTGGGGCTTCTTAAGCATCAGTGGATCGCTCAGGCGAGCCTCGGCTTGGCCGCCAAACCTGCACTCCTAGATTTGGCGCAGCAGAGCGGATGCAGAGCCTTGTCATTTGACGGCGAACAGATCTCAGGCCAGTATCTGACGACTGAAGCGGTCGTCTCTCAGGAAACACTTTCTGCACTGGCTGCCTCACTGCGGCAGTTGGCGGATCGGGGAATCCTGAGTGTGGCGCGTTTTGTTTTTGGCTACGACACGGACGACGAGGGTGTTTTCGAGCGCACCGTCCGCTTTTGCCTTGATGCCCGGATTGGCTTGCCGCTCTTTGCCGTGTTCACTCCCCGCCTTGGGAGCCCCCTCTTCGCCGCACTGGCAGGCGAGGGCCGTCTGCTTCATAAAGACCCGTCCCGTTACGATGGTTCTCAGGTCGTTTTTCAGCCGAAGCTGATGACGCCAGAGGCTTTAGAAAATGGCCTGCACTGGACGCGTCAACAAGTCTACAGCCAGGGCGCGATCTGGCAGCGAGTGTTCTTTTGGAAAAGGCAAGTTCTCCATAACCTCCTGGCGAATTACGTCCAACGTCGGCTTTTTCTGAACGGTCCGCGTGGAGTGTATACCGAAACCATGCGCCTCCTCAGTCATCTCTCTCAGCCGATCCAAGTGCGGGAACAGGCCTCTTTTATCTCGACACTCAAAGACGCGGTAGGAGAAAAAAAGCGCCAGTTGCATGGCGCTTTGCTTTGCACTCGCGCCATCCGCAATGAGCAACTGCAGGCTCTCACCCTCCGTCTTGAAGGAGTGCTTGATGCCAGCGGTGCCACCGAGGTACTCAAGCGCATTCACGCGGCAATCCGCGCTGGCCATCAGAAAATCGTCCTTGATCTAAAGGGCCTGGAACTGGTTTCTCCCACTGTGATTACCCGCTTTCTGGAAGAAAACGCGCAGACGCTCATGGCCTTGCGTGACCGAGTCGTGTTCCGTCACCTACGGTCTGCGCTCGATGCGATCAAAGAGAACCTGGGTGGGGTGCTGCCAAACGCCGAACTCTTTGAGTTAGTTCCAGAAGAAGGGTAGAGAATTCGGAGCCGCGCGTATTAACAAACGGCAGACCCTTCGCCCCCTCACGATTGCGGCTTGGCTACACTTTCTTGTAGCCAGCGCAGATATCCTTCCGCACCAGCTACAATTGGCAGGGCGATCACTTCGGGAACTTGGTAGGAGTGAAGCGCCTTCACCCTCGCTTCGATCGCGGCGAAGCGTTCGGCTCGGGTTTTGATCACCAGGAGCCACTCTCGGTCATCGGCGACCTTGCCCTCCCAACGGTAGATCGAGCGGATCGGACTCAGGATATTGACGCAAGCCGCGAGTTGCTCTTCGACGAGTGCCTTGGCGATGGTTTCCGCTTCGCTCTCTGAGCCGGCAGTCACGAAAATTACGATGAAGTCGGTCATAACGAAAGAGCTTTTAGCTATGAGTACTCAGCTCTCAGCAAAAGCACGGCAGAAGTACAAAATCAAGACGAAACATTTTCGCGTGCCAAGCGCCTGCGCAGTTCGCCCACAGTCAAGCGGTATTTGAACGCCTTGCGGCCGTTCACGAAGAGGACCGGGATTTCCTGACCAAAGCGCGTCTCCAGTTCAGGATCAGTGGAGATGTTGATCTCTTCGAGATTGAATGGAATATCCCGCCGAACCTGGGTAAGCACGGTTTTCATGTCTTCACACAGACAACAGCCCGGACGCGAGTAGAGGGTGAGGGTCAGCATATTTCTAGTTGTCAGTAAGCAGTTGTCAGTTGTCAGTGAAGGAGGACTTCGGCCTTTAGCAAGGACGAAAACAAACTTTTTAACTGGTAACTGGCCACTGACCACTGGCAACTTCTTCCTGGAGCACTCGTCTCAGCGTCGCCATATCAAGGTTTCCGCCACTCAGAATAAGCGCGACACGCTTACCCCCTATTTGAGAGCGCAGCTTCAGGGCCGCTGCCAGAGCGGCGGCGCCAGCTCCTTCCGCCAGATTGTGGGTGTGAAGTAACAGCAGACGGATCGCGGCGGCTATCTCTGCTTCACTCACGGTCACGATTTCATCTACTGCTCGGTTGATAATGGCTTGTGTCATTTCTGCTGGCACGCGGGTTGCCAGTCCGTCGGCGAAGGTATCGGCGCTGTCGGTGGTGATCATACGTTTCTCTTTCCACGACAGATAGACGGCTGGGGCCCGCTCAGCTTGGACCCCAATCACTGTAGTCTTCGGACTAATCCGTTCTCGGACGAGTGAGACGCCACAAATTCCTGATCCCAAACCGATAGGGACAATCACAGCATCGAGATGCGGAACATCGGCGAACAACTCTAGTGCATACGTTCCTACGCCAGCAATGAGTAACCGTTCATTAGCGGGATGCAGATAACGGTAGCCATGGGCCGCGACCAGCGTTGCCACATGTTCTCGGGCCTCGTCGAAATCTCTGCCGTACTCCACGACTTCAGCCCCAAGAGCAGCCATACCAGCATTTTTTTCCGGATTGTTACCATGCGGTACAACCAAGACCGCTTTGGCACCGAATAGATGTGCAGCATAAGCAATGGAGAGCCCATGGTTGCCACGAGTGGCGGTGATCACTCCGCGCTGCTTATCGAATGGCGCGAGCGAGGCCATGAAGTTAACCCCGCCACGCACCTTGAAGGCGCCAATTGGTAGATGATTTTCGTGCTTGACGAACACCTCACAACCAACCAGAGCGGAAAGGCCGGGATAATGGTAGGTTGGCGTCCGCGGCAGATAGCGGCTGACTACCGCACGAGCACTGAGAATGTCGTTATAGGTCGGATAGTCCATTAGCGCCTCATTTTGCTGATAAAGGGTGAGCCAAAGGCTCCTCAGCTGCCTGCCCCTCCTCCCCTGCCAAAAAACGGCTGATCTCTGCCGGGGTCAGGTCAGTCCACCGTTCAGCCAGCAAGACTGCCGCCTGCACAGAGACACGCTCACTGTCGCCAATCAGCTCCCGGGTTACGTGGTACACCTGTCCATTACTCTGTAAGGTCAGCCCCTGTCCGTTAGCCCACTGGACATGACGAAGAGGGACTGCTGGAGTCGGCAAAGTCTTCACAACCTCGCTGAGGAGTAAGTCCTCGTCTTCAACCAAGAAATGACAGTGCGAGCCCACAGCCTGACACAGCACTCGCATCTCCTCTTGCAGAGTGCGGAGGACTTCGACATCGTTGCTATAGCTCGGAGTCAAGGTGGTCAACACCACAATATCTGGTTGGACGGTTCGTAGGAGCTGACGCATGTCCCCAGGTCGCCGAACCCCCAGTTCGAGTACCAATACTTCGAGTCTTTCTTGGGAACAGAAAGCTGTCCAGGCAGCACGCGCGAGGGTGCGTAAGATATTCCAGACACTGCGGGTTTCGATCTCCAGATTGAGCACCGCCAGTGGGAGCCCGATTTCGGTATTGTAAGAGCGCGGGTTGGTGCGCACACGGTAGCGGGTGCCCAACAGTTCACCGAACAGGCGCTTCATCACCGTCTTGCCACGATTGCCAGCGATGGCTATGACCAGCGGTTTCTTGCGGCGCAAAAATACTCGCGCCAGTGTCTGCAGATATGGAATCGCCAAGCGACGTAAACCGTGGCGTGACAGTCCGAATTCAGGAATCGTGGTGGTGGATGCCACCGGCGTCGGAGGCTCCGCGGTGGCTGCAGGCGCGACCGGCACTTCGAGTCGGGCACCCATGGGCGAGCGATAACGGAAATAGCCATCCAGACGCTCAAACGCTGCCTCAATATCGGCCTGTTCACGACCGAAATTGATCCGTACGTGGGCTTCGCCGCTGGGGCCAAAGGCCACGCCTGGGACTAAGGCAACCTTCGCGTGTTCCAGGATGTGACGAGCAAGGCGACGGGAGTCGCGCGCCCAAGGCACGACATCTTTGACCCGAGGAAACACGAAGTACGCGCCTTCGGGCTTCTGATAGTCAAAAATGTGCGACAAGGCATCGAGGCGCTCTACCGTGCGGTCTCGGCGCTCTTTAAAGGCCTTACGAAACGTGGTGAGGTGTGTCCCCCCGTACTCGAGGGCGGCGATGGCCGCGTACTGCGACACGACTGGCGCGCAGGTGACGAGGGCATCGTGAACCTTGAGAATCTCGCGGGTATTGCGTGCGTCGGAGTGCAAATAGCCAACGCGCCAGCCGGTCATGCCGTACGCTTTGGAGAAGGTGAACACCCGAACCACGCGCGCGCGGACCGCAGCGAGTTGCGCGGGGCTGTAGTAGGGTTCTTTGGTATAGACGAAATCCTTGTACGCCTCATCGATGATGAGGAACAAGTCATGACGCTCAGCGAGTTCGATCAGGGTCAGCGTCTCGGCCCGAGAGAAGACTGTCCCGGTCGGATTATTCGGGTTACAATAGAGAATGGCAC
>CAZAYE010000307.1:0-5202 GCA_964489255.1 uncultured Enterobacteriaceae bacterium | reverse complement strand
GATCATCGAGCAGAGCAAGGAAAGTTATTACGACAGTTTGTATCAATCCTCACAGGGCTGGCATGAAGAAGAGCATGCCCTGCTGCCGTGGACAGAGTACTTCCTCGGCGTGATGGTAGCTGCCTATCGGGAATTTGAGCAGCGGGTCGGTATGCTGACAACGGCCAGAGGCGCGAAGACTGAGATGGTGCTGGCGGCTATCCAACACCTGCCAGACGGGTTTCGCATGGTGGATCTAGAACGTCTGTGCCCGAATGTCACCCGGGACATGATTCGCGTCGTTTTAAACAAGCTCAAGAAAGAAGGTGCAGTGTGGTGCGAAGGAGCAGGGGCAGGTGCGGTGTGGCGGAAACGTGGTAATAACCCATGAATGGTGGTAATAAAGGTGGTAATAACACGGGGATTTTAATATGAGCAAATTGCCGTGGAAACCGTGGCATCAGGTTGTCCACATCCGGGACGACCTCAAGTCAGGCGAACTCTCACTCGCTATCTTTGCTGCCGACCTGTACGACGTAATGATGGGGAAGGCACGGCCTGTATATCAGCAGCCGCAGGAGTTCTTCGCGCTCACGTACCCAACCTTCAACCTACGTGAGTTGGCCAAAGATGTAATCGTGCGACTCGCCGGCAAGAGCGACAAGGCTGTACGGCAACTCGAACTCACCTACGGTGGTGGTAAAACGCATGCCCTGATCACGCTTTTCCATTTGGTGAACGATCCGAAAGCCCTGCCTGATCTACCGGCTGTGCACGAGTTTATCCAGCATATTGGCATGACCCCGCCGCAGGCCCGTGTGGCTGTGCTGGCATTCGACAAGCTGGATGTTGAGAAGGGAATGGAGGTCCGTGGACCCAAAGGCGAATTTCGATGGCTTAAGCATCCCTGGAGCGTGCTGGCTTTTCAGATCGCTGGAGCGAAGGGTCTCAAGCTCCTGCATGCCGAGGGCGCAGATGCGGAGCGCGACAGCGCGCCTGCAGAACCCTTGTTGGTTGAACTTTTGGCTCTGCCCCAGCAACAGGGACTCTCGACGTTGATTCTCATCGATGAGGTTCTCATGTTTGCCCGGGAAAAGGTCGGCTTTGATCCCACCTGGCGTAGCCGGCTGGTGAACTTTTTCCAGTATCTCACCCAGGCGGTGACTAAAGTCGATCGCTGTGCAGTCGTTGCTTCCCTTTTGGCGACCGATCCAGCCAAAAGTGACACACTCGGCAAAGAACTCACCCAGGAACTCTACGCCATCTTCCGGCGCGAACGTGAACAGGGAGTACAGCCGATCCTCAAAGAGGACGTGGCAGAAGTGCTGCGCCGCCGTTTCTTCACGCTAGAATCAATCCGGGATCGTGAGGCGTTTCGTCCTTATATGCTGGCGGCGCTGAAAGGCATCGCCGATCTCGACGAGCAGACCCGCAAAGAAGGGAAAGGAGCAGAAGATCGTTTCTTGCAAAACTATCCGTTTCATCCAGATCTTACCGAAATCTTCTACACCAAGTGGACAAATCTTGAAGGGTTCCAGCGCACCCGGGGCGTCTTACGAACCTTTGCGTTAGCGCTGCGCAATGCCGAGCGCTGGGATCCGTGTCCGCTGGTGGGAACCAATGTGTTCGTGAGTGAACCAGAGCAGGACGGGTTGTCTGAAGCGGCGCGTGAACTCACCACTGTTGCGGCGACGGAGGAATACGAAGGCAAGCGGCAGGAGTGGAGTGCGATCCTTGAGGGGGAGCTAGCTAAGGCGCACGAGATTCAGGGAGACACAGCCGGGCTAAAGTTCCGAGAGATTGAGCAAGCGGTCGTTGCCACTTTTCTTCATTCACAACCAATCGGCCAGAAAGCGATGACTCGTGACCTCCTCGTACTGTTAGGGCACACGCGTCCAGACAAAATCGAATTGGAGAAAGGGTTACGCCGGTGGGCTGAAGTATCCTGGTTCCTGGATGAGGTAGGGATGCAAGAGGCCGAAATCGGATCAGACGGGATGAAGCAGCTTCCCAAGTCCTGGCGTTTGGGTTCCAAACCCAACCTGCGACAGATGCACCACGATGCCTGCATACATATACCGCCGGAACTGATTGAATCAAAACTGCTTGACGAAATCGGCAGACTCAAGAGTCTCACGACCGGCGCTTCTGCTGCTGGGGCGACAGTTCACAATCTGCCCGCAAGACCACGGGACATCGACGATGACGGGGAGTTCCATTACGCGGTATTGGGGCCGAACGCCACCTCCGATTCTGGCAAGCCCAGCACGGAGGCAAAGCGGTTTATTGAGGAAACCACTGGACCGGATCGGCCGCGTGTATATCGCAACGCAGTCGTGCTCGCTGTTCCTTCTCGTGAGGGTCTGGAGGCAGCCAGGACCCGGATTCGTGAATACCTAGGATGGGAAGAAGTGCGGTCTCAACTGAAAGATCAGGATATTGACCCGATCCGGAGTGAGACCCTCGCAGCAAATTTGGAAGATGCCAGAAAGAAAATCCCAGAGGCTATACAGCAGGCCTACTGCCTTGTCGTGACGGTTTCCGAGAAGAACGAAGTGCAGTCCTTCAAGGTCACTGTGGGAGGAGAGCCGCTGTTCACCACGGTGAAGAAGGATAACCGGGCGCGCATTCAAGAGACCGCTATCGACGCCGATGCGCTAATGCCCGGCGGACCCTATGACCTGTGGCGTGATGACGAAACTGCCCGGCGTGTGAAAGATCTCGTTGGCGCTTTCGCGCAGTTCCCGCATTTGCCGAAAATGCTTAATCGTCAAGCGATCCTCGACACCTTGTTAGAAGGTTGCCGGGAGGGGCGCTTCGTACTGCGCTTGATACGGCCGGATCGTTCGGTACGGACCTGGTGGCGCGAGACGCCAGACGAGAACGCCCTGAAGGATCCAGGATTAGAAGCCGTGCTGCCAGAGGTGGCCACGCTCACCGCCCTCGCTCCCGCGTTGCTTGCGCTGGGAGTGCTGCCAGGGCTGTGGAACACTCCAGAAATTACTTTCGCGGATACCTGTGCCTACTTCTCTGGCAGTCATGTCGTAAAAATCCAGCGGGAAGGGTACGAAGAGCCGGTGACTATTCCAAAGGCAGACCACGCGGTGATTGAAGCGGCCGTCCATACGGCCGTGCGAGACGGCATGCTTTGGCTCACCTCAGGACCGGCCAGTATTTTTGCTGAGGAGATTCCAGCCGGCTTGCTCACAAATGATGCTCGAGTGCAGGCGCCTCCAGCAACTATTCCGGCTATGGAAATCTTGCCTGAAAACCTGCCAGCAGCCTGGAGTGAGGAGAACACAACGGCACTCGCAATTACAATTGCGCTTTCCAAGAAGGCAGGAAAGACACTCCCGTGGGCGGCTGTACAGAAGGCGATCGATGGTGCCTGTCGCGCACGTTTTCTGCAGCGAACGCCAGACTCGGGAAGTTGGCCGTGTGATTTCACTGGGGCGCAGAGTGTAAAGCTGCATGTGCCGAGGGAAGAACCACCACCGCGGGTCTCGGAACGTCCCCTTCTCAAGCCAGGCGTACTGGTAGCGGAAGCCGACTTGCGCCCAAGCCAGATTCAGGACTTGGCCGAGCAGGTGGCCGAACTTACCAAAACGGCGGTCGGTTTCGACCTTAGATTTCATCTGCAGGTTGAATTCGGCGGCTCATCTCGACCGCCTGACGAGGTGATTACAAAAGTCAACCAGCTTCTACAGGAAATTTCCGTCGATTTTCGGCTCAAGTAGGGCTGTACATCAGAGAGAACCACCTTCGGACGCGGGTTCAATTCTCGCCGCCTCTATTTCCTTTTTCAGAGACTACCCAACTCTGGTAACGGGGCGTAACCGGTACCTCCAGCTGGGCCTCTTGCCCTTTTCCGCGCCTTCCGACAATCTCTTTTCATGGAGACGGCTATATGATCGTTTTGCACGCCGGAGTCTATAACAGTCGCCTCTTTCTCTGGGGTGAGGTACCTCTGGAATCCCAGGCTCTTGCTCACAAATGGAGTGGACAAGAACGCCCGGACCTTCTGCCATACGATGCCAGAGCCGAGAGACTGGCGGCCGCTCTTCTGGCAGCAGGGGTCGATTTCACCATCGACAAGCGACATGCCGAGGTGTGGACCGCCTGGCTACCCACGGTGGATGATCAGCCGGTCGCGTCCAGTTCTCTGATCGCTGAACCCCCGCAGTCTCGCGCGCGGACCATGTTGACGCCGTGGACGGTAACCGTATTACCGCTGTCTGCTGAGCAGGCAGTTGAGATTTTGTGTGCCTGTGTCGGCAAGCAGACGCTGTCGCCGGGTGTAGTTGTCGGCAACGACCTGGTGTTTTGGGCTACGGCCATGCGCTTCGCTGGCGCACTTGTGGCGCGGCAGCAATTTCTTCCTGGAGTAACTGAGGACAAGGGCACTTATCGTGCCTGTTGGAGGCCGGTCTTTACCGGACCTGATGCCGACTTGTTGTCAAAACTCGCCAAGGCCATGCCACCTGTCTGTCGGGCGTTGACCCCTAAGGCGGTCTCGCCACCTGAGGCGCCTGCGCTCTCCGCGCTCTCCGATTTCATCGATGGGATGGTCGATCATCTCGTCCGCTCTCCGCTTTTGGTACCGCCGATACCTCTCAAGCTCGGACGTGAGCACAAAAAGAAGCCATCTGTTTTCGACAGCGTGCACGACCAGTGGCTGTATACCTTGCGGTCGTCTGAAGCGGGTATGAAGGGTGACACGGCAGAGCTGGCGCAATTAGGCACTCAGGTTCGCGAGTGGCAACACCCGATATCCGTCTCGACTGCCACGCCATTCCGGCTCTGTTTCCGCCTGGAGGAACCCGAGGATGATAGAAATGGCAATGGAAACGACCAGTACGGGCGTGGTGCGTGGTATGTCCGCTATCTGCTACAAGCTGCTGATGATCCTAGCCTGCTCATCCAGACGAAGGATGCCTGGAACCCCAAAGGGAGTAAAGCCGCGCTCCTCAAGCGTAGTGGGTTCAGCGCTCGCGAATACCTGCTAGCGTGCCTGGGCCAAGCTGCGGGGATCTGCCCGAACATCGAGGCGAGCCTGAAGACGGCTGCGCCGGGCGGCTATGCCCTCAACGCAACCGGCGCCCACGAATTTCTCACCGAAAAGGCCTTGGTCCTTGAACAGGCGGGTTTTGGCGTCCTGCTGCCCGCTTGGTGGACACGCAAGGGAACGAAGCTACGCCTCACCGCCCGCGCTGAGGTGAAGAG
>CAZAYE010000306.1:0-5215 GCA_964489255.1 uncultured Enterobacteriaceae bacterium | reverse complement strand
GGAATAAGGCAAGGAAAAGAGGATGAAGGATCGCTTAAAACTGATAAAGATAAAACCATAGGTATAGGTATTGTTGTTTCTGAATTTAATAGTAAAATTACTAATAAAATGGAAGAAGAAGCAAAGAAAAAAGCTCTTGAACTAAATGCAAATCTAGTTGAAGTTATTCGTGTTCCAGGTGCTTTTGATGCCATATTAGCAGTAAAAAAACTTCTAATGAATAAACAAATCGATTGTATCGCTGTTTTAGGGGCGGTTGTAAAAGGAGAAACCAAGCATGATGAGGTTATTGTTTTTAATATTGCCAATAAAATATTAGAACTTCAACTTGAATTTAATAAGCCGATTACATTAGGTGTAATTGGGCCTAGTGTAAATTGGGAACAAGCTGAAGAAAGAGCTGATAGTTATGCATCACATTCAACAAAATCAGCAATAATGCTTGCTAGGAGGTTGAGACGATGAAAGAAGAGTACGGCAAGGTAGAAGATGAGGTGCTGAGGCTGCTCGATCAGCTTCAGCAGGAGAAAGCGCTTCTGGGCCAGACTCGGGCACACATTGAGGAACTCAAGAGCAGGTTCGTGCAAGAAACTACCCAGATCGATGCGCAAGTCGCGATGCTTGAAGAAGAAGCACGGCACGAGCGTAGTGAGCGAGAGAAGATTACCCGCCTGGTCGATGCTGACCTGCGCGCGCGTTACGAACGCATCTTTGCCAGACGAGGAGGGGTGGCGGTGGTCGAGATCCGTGCTGGCATCTGCCAGGGATGCCACATGCAGATCCCGCCGCAGATGGGGAACCAGATCCGCAGCAACATGCAACAAAATACTGGCGTGATCTTTCACTGCCCTCATTGCGGACGTATCTTATACTGGCGGGTGGCGCCGGAGGAGACGTCTAGCACCTAAAGAGAGTGAGAGGGAATTAAACGGTCGCGTGTCTCTCTATTATAAGGAAACACGAGGAAAGTCCGGACTCTATGGGGTAGGGTGGCCGTTAACAGCGGCTCGCTGTGAAGCGGGGAAAGTGCCACAGAAAAGAGACCGCCGGCCCGAAAGACAGAGAGATGAGACAGAGACAGAGAAGATCTTCTTAAATTCTCTGTCTCAATTCTCTGTCTCTGTCTCTTCTGCCGGTAAGGGTGAAAAGGTGAGGTAAGAGCTCACCAGAGTCCTCAGAGATGAGGAGTGCTGGGTAAACCCCACCCAGAGCAAGACCAAATAGGAGGATGCCCGCTGCTCGGGCAAGAGAAGCCCCACTCTTTTCCTCCGGGTTCGGTCGCTTGAGCGCACCGGCAACGATGCGCCCAGAGGAATGACCGTTGCCTTCTCCTATTGAGAGAAGGCACAGAATCCGGCTTATCGATTTCCTCTCACTCTTTCCCATATTTCTTTCTCAGCAGGAGTTTATTATGTGGAGCAATGTCCCTTTATCTCAGAGAGGCGTGTCTGGCTTGCAATGGCAGCCGTGGCGCTGGGTTCTCCGTAGTCTTCCTCTCTGGCTCGTCTTGGTTGGGGGATTGTTGAATGCCTCTACGGCGGCTGAAGATGCTGCCATGCCTGGAGTGGTTGCCACTAACGAGGGCAATGAACGCCCGACGTCAGGTGCCACAGCCCCTGCGGTCACGCTCGAGGAAGCGTTTCGTCTGGCGTTGAGCAACGAAGAGCAAATCAAAATCGCCGAACGTGAACTAGTGAAAGCCCAGCTCCTGCCCTGGCGGGCAATTGCGCTGCTCACGCCGCGTGCGGACATTAACGGTATCTTTACACGGAACAAAGAGGAAATTGCTTTTGTCCGTGCAGGCGAGCCAACGGAGGTTGGCGGCACAGTCTCGACGATCCGCCCGCTCGAGAGTTGGCAGGGCATTTTCACAGTCACTCAGCCTCTTATTCAGCCGTCTTTTCCTTCCTTCCGTCGTCTCGGCGAGGAATCGGTACGCCAGAGCGCGCAGCGCTACAGTTTCACGATTCAAGAAGTGTTGTTTGGTGTCGCGAGGGCCTACTACGACGTCTTACGTGCGCAGGCTCAGGTCGGTGTGGCCAGGGACACCCTCCGCCTTTCGCAAGATGAACTGAGGCAAGCTCAAGCGCGCTTTCGGGTCGGTGAGGTGACCAAGACTGATGCTTTACGGGCCGAGGTCGCAGTCGCGCGAGCCGAGCGTCAACTGATTACCGATCAGAATGGGCTGCAACTGAACTTGACCGTTCTCGCACGAGCTATCGGAGGGAAGGAGCCCTTGCACGTCGTCGAGCCGACACCGCCTCAATATAGGGGAGGAGGCTACGAGCAATTACTCGACATCGCCTACAAGCAGCGTCACGACCTGCGTGCCCAAAGGTCAGCAATTGAGGTGGCACGCCAGCGCAAGAATCAGGTGATTGCCCGGTATTTCCCCCAAGTGAACACTCAGTGGCAATTTCCTAGGCTCGATTCCCCGACCTTCGCTAACCGCGATGAGTTTTGGGTCTTGACGCTTAACTTTCAAGTCCCGCTGTTTGACGGCGGGGTGCGTGAACTTGACCTGCAAGAAGAACAAGAGAACCTGACAGAGACAGAATTGCAGCTCGACCGCCTCCGTAAAGATATCATGGTAGAGGTGAAACAAGCCCTCTTGGCAATCGAAACCTTGGGGGCGACCTTGGAAACCTTAAAGAAAGAAGTGGTATTGGCGCAGGAAAACTACGACATCACCTCCAAGCAGTACCGCGTGGGCCTCGCCACCAGTCTCGATGTCAATACCTCGCTGAATGCTCTTAACCAAGTCCGTACCCAGTTCAACGACCAAACGTATGCTTATCAAGTCGCGCTGCTGGCGCTGGACAAGGCAGTGGGAGTGTTTGCTGAGGACTACCTGCCTCAGCGCTGACTGCCGTTCACCAGCGTGATGAACTCTTCGCGAGTCACCTGCTGCGTCCGGAAAGCACCGAGCATCGCGCTGGTAGTGACAAGGGAGTTCTGCTTTTCTACGCCACGCATGCGCATGCAGAGATGTTCCGCTCGAATAATGACCCCCACTCCTAGGGGGTCTAGTTCTTCCATGAGCGTGTTAGCAATCTGAGTGGTCAGACGTTCCTGTACCTGCAGACGCCGGGCGTAGACCTCGACTAAACGAGGAATTTTGCTGAGTCCGACGATATGATGTCGAGGAATGTAGGCTACATTGGCGCGGCCGAAGAACGGCAACATGTGATGCTCGCAGAGAGAAAAAAAGTCGATGTCTTTGACGAGGACCATTTCCTGGTAGTCTTCTTCAGTAAACTTGGCCTGATTGATGATGGCTTTGGGGTCTTGGGCGTAGCCTCTGGTCAGATACTCGAACGCGCGGGCGACACGGTGAGGAGTTTTGAGCAGACCTTCCCGTTGAGGATCTTCGCCCATGTATTCGAGGATTTGACGAATATTGTCTTCGAGCCCGTTCGGGGTCCCTGGTTGCTCCTTGAGGACTGTGACTTTTCCGTTGCGAACTCTGGCACGAGCTACTCGTCTAGTATTCATCGGTTTGTTCCTTGCAAACAGCCGTAGACTGGATACCGCCTACTCTACTTTTCTTCACTCTAACAAGATAGTGACCTCGTGGAGTCGGGGTAACTAGCCGCTCGTTACATGCGAAACACACCGACCCGGTGGTCGGGAATGGGTGCGTTGAGGGATAGCGCGATGCTCAGACCGAGTACATCCCGGGTCTCACGCGGGTCCAGGATGCCATCGTCCCACAGCCGGGCAGTCGAGTAGTACGGGTTGCCTTCTTCTTCGTACTTCGCCAGGGTCGGTGCCATGAATGCCTTTTGCTCCTCAGCACTCATGGTCTGGCCTTTTTCTCGGAGTTGTTGCAGCTTCACTGTCAACAACACGCCTGCGGCCTGCTCCCCGCCCATGACTGAGATGCGCGAGTTCGGCCACATAAACAACAAGCGTGGGGAATAGGCCCGGCCGCACATGCCATAATTCCCGGCTCCATTTGAGGCGCCGAGGATGACCGTAAACTTCGGCACCTGGGCGTTGGCCACTGCGTGCACCATCTTGGCGCCGTCTTTGGCGATACCTCCTTGTTCGTATTTCTTCCCGACCATAAAGCCGGTGATGTTCTGCAAAAATACCAAGGGGATTTGGCGCTGGCAGCACATCTCAATGAAGTGGGCGCCTTTGAGCGCAGACTCCGAGAACAGCACTCCATTGTTGGCCACGATCCCGACCAAGTAGCCGTGAATGCGGGCAAAGCCAGTCACTAAGGTGGGGCTGTAGCGAGCTTTGAACTCATGAAAGCGGCTGCCATCAACCAGGCGGGCGAGGATTTCGTGCACGTCATAGGGGACGCGAGTGTCGCGGGGGATGACGCCGTACAATTCAAGCGGATCATAGGCCGGATCCTCAGGTTCTTCACGGTCCAGGGGAAATTTCTGTGGACGTGGTAAATTTTCGAAGATTGACCGGGCAATTTCCAGGGCATGCTCGTCGTCGTCAGCGAGATGATCGGAGACACCAGAGATGCGAGTATGCACGTCACCGCCGCCCAGCTCTTCAGCGCTGACCTCTTCGCCGGTTGCCGCTTTGACTAACGGCGGACCACCAAGGAAGATCGTCCCTCGCTCCCTGACAATGATGTTCTCATCTGCCATAGCTGGCACGTATGCCCCGCCGGCAGTGCAGGAGCCCATGACCACTGCGATCTGCGGGATGCCCAGCGCTGACATGCGGGCCTCGTTGTAGAAGATACGGCCGAAATGATCACGGTCGGGAAAGATGTCAGCCTGGTAGGGCAGGTTGGCTCCGCCGGAGTCCACGAGATAGACACAGGGCAAACAGTTTTCCTGAGCAATCTCCTGGGCGCGCAAGTGCTTCTTCACAGTTATGGGGTAGTAGCTACCACCCTTCACGGTCGCATCATTCGAGACGATGACCGCCTCGCGACCCTGGATGAGACCGATCCCTGTGACGATCCCTGCAGAGGGCGGATCATCATACATGCCAGAGGCAGCGAGCGGAGAGAGTTCGAGAAAAGGAGTGTCTGGATCGATCAAAGCCTCAATACGCTCGCGTGCGAGCAACTTGCCGCGTGCTTTGTGGCGGACGCGAAACTCTTCTGGTCCACCCAAGCGAACCTTCGCAAGATCTACTTTGAGCCGTTTGAGCAGATCGGTCACGTGAGCGGCGTTCGCTTGAAACTCTGGCTGTCTCTTATACACATCTCCGAGCCCACGAGACTAGGCATGATCTC